>CAZEEF010000031.1:0-13274 GCA_964511095.1 uncultured Coxiellaceae bacterium
GCGATCCAGGTTTTTTTCTGGATTGCCGCGCCCACAAAAAACGTGGGCTCGCAATGACGGTTCTCATAACATTAAACCGAGGTCACACCCTTATTTTTTTAGGACTTCTTCATCACCACACGATAAATCCACGCACACATCACAAAGGTCACAATAATGCTTAAAATCCCGGCTAAACCGGCAAACTGATCCGGCATTATTTTTAATGCATCTGAACTTTGTTTAATCGCAAACGGAATGGCAAGGACCACACCCATAATGGATGCGCCCGCCACAATACCGCAAGCCAGTAATAATCCACGATGGCGGTGACGATTACTTTCCGTTTCGTTCGTCACGCGTCGATACATTTTATTCAGTCGAATTTGTATGACATAGGCCAACAGACCGCCAATCACAACCGGAATGGTCGTATTCATCGGTAAATAAATACCTAATCCAACAGCCAATACCGGCAAACGTGTGCCAAAATTGTTTCGTAAAATTTCATCGACAATAATACAAACACTTGCAATCAGCGCACCTAAAATAATCATGGACCATTCTAAATTATGCGCATAGACACCTTGTGCTACTGTTGCCATGAGCGCTGCCTGCGGTGCCGCGAGCATGTGTTCTTTATTCATGCCAGGATGTGGAAACACGCCGCCAATGCCATAAGCGTTATATAAAAGATCTAAAATAGGCGGAACAACAAACGCAGACACAATGACACCTAACACTAACATCACTTGCTGTTTCCATGGCGTCGCTCCAACGACTTGTCCCACTTTTAAATCCTGCATGGTATCGTTCGATATCGCGAGTGCAACGCAAATAATCACACTGCTGCCAATGCCAAGAATGACACCAAACAATTCTCGACCGTGAATGCCGCCTTGCATGCCAAAAAAGGCTAATAGCACTAAACACAAAATCAATAACGAGGAAACCAGCAATCCGGAAACCGGTGTATTGGATGAGCCGATTAATCCCGCAAAATAAGCCGAGATAGAACAAAATAAAAATCCAAAAATGAGTATGTATAATGTCGTAAAACCGCATAAAAAATAACGGAATGCATCCGACATGCTATTGTCTACTGGAACAATATAACGGGAAATCAGTATAAAAATAGGAATGGTTAACAGTAACAATCCCCACAAAACATAATTAATCGGAATATCGCGTTCGGTGCGTAAATGATTTTTGACGCCCGTTTTTTTTGCTTCGCGTAATGAAATAAAGGAAGCCATGATGCTTTGCAGAATGGGTTTGCATAATCGGAATAAAGTCCAGAGCCCACCAATCAACATTGTGCCCACACCGATATAACGGATATGGTCTTTCCAGATCGACATGGCAATATCCGCCGCGCTTTTTGTATCAGACATACCATAAAACCAGGTTAAGAAAGGTACGCCAGCCATCCAGCCAATCACAATCCCTACCATGAAACTGATGGCAACATTGATGCCCACGATATAACCGGCGGCAATCAAGGCGGGCGATAATCCGAGCTCGAATCCAAAAATGGTTTTGGATGTTTTTATCCAAAAATCAAATGTATCCGTCATAATTTCAAAACCGGTTTGAAACAATGAAATCACTGCGCCGACGATGCCGCCCCAGGTCAATGCTTTCATGTCAGTACTTTCTTTGGTGGCACTGGCTTTTAAAACGTTACTGATCGCAATGCCTTCGGGATATCGCAATGTTTTATCAATTAATAGAGCGCGTCGTAAAGGAATCGTAAATAAAACGCCAAGGATACCGCCAAGTAAAGCAATACAAACAGTTTGCCAGTAATAAAAACCGCTCCATACATGCAAAATAATCAAGGCTGGCATAATGAATGTGACGCCTGCAATCAGGGATTCACCCACCGATGCCATTGTTTGAACCATCGTATTTTCTAGAATATTGGAATTACGAAAAAAGCGTAGCAAGCTCATTGAAATAATAGCCGCCGGAATCGATGCAGAAACTGTTTGACCGACTTTCAAACCTAAATAAGCATTCGCTGCAGCGAGTACAATCGTCAGGACGATGCCTAACAGAAGAGAACGAATCGTGATTTCAGGAAGCGATTTTGAAGCGGGGATAAAAGGGGAATCCGATAATTGATTATTGATGTGATTATTATTTTTTCCCATATAATAACTCCGTGAGCATTAACTAAATAAAATTGAAAATAAGTGATTAAAGATGCGAGCAGGTGCATTAAGACTAAACCGTTAGAGCACTCTTTGAATCAGGCGACCTTTGAGGATACCCATAAAATTTTTTAAATTCAACAGTGAAAGAAAGGTTTTGTGAAAAAGTTATTCTAAGGGTCGCCGCCTGGGAAAAGTGAGTTAACTTTATGAAAAATAAAGAAATTTTTCAAATTTGTGTAACACTTTTTCCTTTTTTTCAAGCAAAAATTCGTTAACTTTATGATTAATAAGGATTTTTTTCATGTTAAATTTAAAAAACACTGTCATTCTGATTACCGGGGCAAGTCGTGGGATTGGTCGCGAGATTGCATTGAAATGCGCGCGCGATGGCGCAAAAATAGCGATTGCTGCCAAAACGGCGGAAGTGCATCCCAAATTGGAAGGCACGATTTATTCGGTGGCTGAAGAAATCAGAGCATTGGGCGGTCAGGCTTTACCCTTGATGGTGGATGTGCGCGATGAAAAAATGGTTTCCGATGCCATCGCACAAACAGTTGAAACATTCGGCGGTATTGATATTTTAATCAATAATGCCAGTGCGATTAACTTGAGTTCAACCTTGAATTTGCCTGCCAAAAAATGGGATTTAATTTTTGGGGTGAACACGCGAGCTACCTTTCTCTGTTCGAAACTCTGTATTCCTCATTTAAAAAAATCAGCCAATCCACATATTTTAACGATGGCCCCGCCCTTAAGTTTAAAACCCAAATGGTTTAAAAAACATGTTGCGTATACGATGTCGAAATACGGCATGAGTCTTTGTACGTTGGGTTTGGCGGAAGAATTTAAATCGGATGGCATTGCGGTCAATTCATTATGGCCTAAAACATTAATTGCGACGGCGGCTATCGCGAATAATATTTCAAAAATCATTTATCACATGAGTCGAAAGCCGAGTATTGTCGCCGATGCAGCCTATGGCATTTTGACGAGTGACAGTAAAAAAGTGACAGGCAATTTTTTCATTGATGAAAATTTTTTAAGAGAAAAAGGCGTGACTGATTTCAGAAAATATGCGATGCATCGATTTTTGCCGGTATTGAAGGATATTTTTGTGGATGATTAAGAGGGTCCTTGACTGGATCGGGGAGGGTGCGGTGTAGGCGTATTCTCTTTCGAGGCTTCTTTTGATTTTTCAGGAGAAGTTTTTTCTTCGGCAGAAACTTCTGCGATGGGTGACAACGTTGGAACCTGTTCTATTTTTCTCGTATTTTGTTTATGTTCTGGAGCTGGTTTTTTTACAAGTTCTGAAACCGATTGTTGTAATCGACTGAGTATTGTATTTCTGGATGTGCGTGTGTTGGGTGAGTGTGTTTCGGGTGAGAGTGTTGACAATTTAGGGCTTTCAACATGCACTTTAGTCACTTCATTTTTGTTAACGAGACGTTCGACAATGCTTGTTCTCATTTCGCTGATAGCGGTTGCAAGCGCGCATAGGATGACAGATCCAAAGCCTGCACTACCTTTACCGAATGCCACTATGGCAGGATAACCCACATAAGAGGCAACAGTTGTTAAAGCAGGTACTGCTGCTATCAAGGCAGGTGCTGCAAAATAGCAAAGTGATCCTAGGGTAGCCAGGCTCAACACGACACTGACACCTTTCATAAATCGACGTTCCCATTTGTTTTCGATGGTATTTGCCGCTTGGAAACTGGTGATAGGAGAGGTTGTTGTTCGCACTAATAAGTGCAACCCATACGTGATGAAACGTAATATATCACAGGTCACTGAGAGCGCGACTCTTGCATAGCTCAAGGGTATGGTTTGTTCAAGTCTGTAACTGGCATCTTTAAATGACACATTAGCCGCTTTTAAGCCAAACTCGACTAGCTTCACTGTATTTTTAGCCATTGAAAAGAGAGGAAATAGAAGAGGAGGCAGCAGGAAATACACTAACTTGGCGCCTAAGTGACTTCTCGCTGGAAAACCCAAAAAATATTCTGCAAAACCTATTTTTTCACGTTGCAGAGCCGTTTTGTTCGGAAGATAGGTTTCATACCACGCATTTTTGAGGGTAGTCCAATAAGTCGAATTTAACAGCGGTTTTAACAATTCACTCTGAGAGTGATCATGGTTTTCAATTTTTTTGTGGAGAACATCAGATACGTAAGAAAGAATGGTATCCATGTTTTCTTCCGGTATTCTTTTCGCAGAGATGGCTTGTTCAATCAGAGCCATATATTGTATGAAATCTCGGGAAGCCAAATTGTGATTGGATTCTAGATGTTCTATTAAAAGCCCTAATCCTCCTCGAACGTCGAACTTCTTTTTTTCATAAGACCAATACTCCTTAAGGTCACGATCAGTTCCATAACCTTCTTGAATAAATTTATTAAATAAATTCTTGAGCAAAGCGATGAGCATTTTTTCTTTTGACAGAGGAAGTGAAAGCGATGACAGATCGGAAAATCTTCTTTCTTCAAGCAGAGCGAGTTGAAGAAAAGTTTGATTGTGTCGAGAAAGGCCATGAATGGCTTTTTTGATGTCCTCATTCTCTCCTATTTCAGTTTTAAATTCTTCTTGCTCTTTTGCTTCTACTATTCCGGGGGATAATATGGACACTGCTTCAGCCACAGTTGACAATCTTTTTTCGGGTCTTGGCATTGTCATCTGCACCAACAGGGTTTCTATTTTTTGCGATTCGTCAGGATGCGCTGACATAAATTCTGTTGGCAACTCTGCCGTCATGGGAAAATCCAGATGATATTCTGCTGTGGAATATTCTTCCATTTCATTGGGTGTGAAATATTTATTTTTTTTAGCATAGGCCGCATCATCCCACAGTTTGCGTAATACAATGCCCATTGCATAGATGTCATGTTGTTCTGTGATATGTTTTTCTTCTCCCAGGACGATTTCAGGCGGAATGTATTTTGTTGTGCCTTTCACCGTTGCACGACCGCCGGCTTTTTTACAAAAGCCCACATCGATAATTTTGACTCTGAAATGATTTTTGCCTGTATCATCTATCGTTTCATAAACCATAATATTATCGGGTTTAATATCACGATGGACAAATGATCTGTGAAAACGTTGTAAAGCGCTCAATAATTGTTGGGTGAGTTCGTATCGTTCATCGAAACTTAATTTTCTGTTGCTTCTTATCAGGCTATTTAACGTTGTCCCGGGAAATTTAGCCTGTACCATATAAACATCGGTGACAGGTCTACTGATATCTCTTGTCGGATCTTTTTTGCTGGTCGGTTTTTTTGTTTCAGAGAGGAGATCATCCTCTCTGTTTTCTCTTGCTGTTTCATCCAGCTCTATCCATGTGGCTCTTTCTAATTTAGGAGTCGTCATCCGGAAATCATAATCTTCTTTATCATCCGGAATCATGGAATGTTTGACAACCATGGGTGTAGTATAAGTTCGATATATCATCCTGCTTTCTTCACCCGAATAGATCAAGCGACCCGGAACGTCATGCACACTTCCAAACCCGCCTTCACCTAATACTGTTTTTGGATCGAATGTATCGTATATATACCGATCTTCAGGTCCTTCGCATTGGCGCATCACAGCGGAAATTTGCTTTGTATCTCGGATAGGATGGCCTGGCGTGAATGTGATATCCGGAAGGGAGTGGGTATGACGGCGGTTTCCTGTCTGTGTTAAAACAGCTTGACATATTGTTTGATTAACATATTTTTTGGGTGCTGTCAGTCCGTTCATATCACGTGCTAACGCATTCAGCATATCGGATGGTATGGTCTCACCTGTTAAATGAAAAAAATTATCTTCACTGGTACGATAAAATAGTCTGTCCTTGCCTTTATTATCTTTATATTTATATATAAAAAGTTTATTCAGCGTGGAAAAATGACGACTCCTCTCTCTGATTTCTTCGAGTGGCACTTCTGGCATCAAATCGATAGAACAGGTCGACTGATTTAACGTATTTAAATCTTCTTTTGAAAGAAACCGAGGTTCATCTTCTGTTGAATAAATATCTGCGCCGCTGCCATCTTTTCTATTAACGACATACAGCGTATTTTCATCTTTTGTTTTTTCTTCCGGCAAATCTTCTTCAGATTCGTAGGTCACAATGGATTCATATTTTTCTCGTCTGACAAGCGGCAAAGTAAATTGGATATGATAAATATCATCACCGTATTTGAATTCATAAGGTGTATTTTGGAAAAATACTTTTTGCTTGGTGGGATCTTTTTTTTGTTTCTTTTCTTCTGCCTGAAAAAATTGACGTAATAACTCTGCCTGATCCGGATTTTCGGGTGGAGATAACGGATCAATCATAAGCTGGTAATGCTGTACTTTCCTTTCTTCAGTTTCAGGCATGAGAGCGGCTCTAAAAGTAGATAGGTATATCTATTATAGTATAATAAAAGAAAGTTAAGTCAGGATTAACATAATTAAATATTATTAATCAATAAGTTATATTAATAAATCGATTCAAGACCCGCGAATTGCCGATCCCGATAAAAACCAGTGGTCCATTTGTTCCCGCAATTCTTTAACGCCTTTGCCTTTCGTCGCAGAAAATGTTTGGACAGTGATTTGATTGGAATAATTTTTTAGCGCTTCTGTCACGAGACGCAATGTTTTGCTGGCAGCACTTTGCGTGAGTTTATCGGATTTATTCAACAAAATATGCACCGACAAATCGCATTGATGACTCCACTCTAACATCAAATGATCGAATTCTCGGAGCGGATGACGAATATCCATCACGAGAATCAATCCTTTGAGGCATTCGCGTGAACGTAAATAACTATCCAGCAACACTTGCCATTTTTGTTTCATACTCGGCGGGACTTTGGCATAACCGTAACCCGGCAAATCCGCTAAACGATGTTTGTCATCCAGACCGAATAAATTGATTAATTGCGTGCGCCCCGGTGTTTTACTGACACGTGCCAGACTTTTATTTTGGGTCAATTGATTCAATACACTGGATTTTCCGGCATTGGAACGACCTACAATGGCCACTTCCACGCCTTCATCGGGAGGCAATTGGGTCAAATTGGCGACACTTAACAGAAATACTGCTTTTTGATAATTGAGTTTGTTCATTTTTATAAAAACTTCTATACAATAGCCGGTTATGACGAACTCTATCATACTGGATTCTTTAAACGACGCCCAGCGCGAAGTAGTGGCAGCGCCTGTCTGTCATCAATTAGTGTTAGCGGGTGCTGGCAGCGGCAAAACGCGTGTCTTAAGTCATCGGATTGCCTGGTTAGTGCAGGAAGCCGGTTTATCGCCGCTGAATATTCTAGCCGTCACGTTTACCAATAAGGCCGCCGCTGAAATGCGTTCGCGCATTGAGCATTTATTAGGACCTATCGTCCGAACGATGTGGATTGGGACTTTTCACGGTCTGGCGCACCGTTTGTTACGCATGCATTGGCGGGATGCCAATTTACCGGAAGGGTTTCATATTCTGGATGCGGATGATCAACAGCGGCTCGTGCGCCGGGTGATTAATGCATTGGGACTCGATGAAGATCGCTGGCCGGCAAAACAGGCGCAATGGTTTATTAATGGTAAAAAAGATGAAGGATTAGGCCCGGAACATTTGCCGGATTATGGCGATATCACCGCGCGGACGATGATCAAGATTTACCGTGCTTACGAAGAAGCCTGTCAACGTTCGGGTTCGATTGATTTCGCGGATTTATTATTAAAAGTACACCGATTGTGGCTCAATAAACCCGATATTCTCCAGCATTATCAACAGCGGTTTCGTTATATTCTGGTCGATGAGTTTCAGGATACCAATGCTATTCAATATGCTTGGATACGATTACTGGCGGGCAAAGAAAATCATGTCATGATTGTGGGTGACGATGATCAATCCATTTATGGCTGGCGCGGGGCGAAAGTCGAAAATATTGCGCGATTCAGCAAAGATTTTCCGCTGGCTAAAACCACGCGTCTTGAACAAAATTACCGTTCGACGGGCACTATTTTGCGTGCTGCGAATGGATTAATTGCGAATAATGCCGGACGAATGGGAAAAAATTTATGGACGGCAGGCGATCAGGGTCAACCGATTGTGGTCTATGCAGCCTTTAATGATTTGGAGGAAGCCCGTTTTGTGGCAAACCGCATTCGTGATTGGCAGCGTGAAGGCCAGCCTTTGCGTCATGTGGCGATTTTATATCGATCGAATGCTCAATCGCGCGTATTAGAAGAATCGCTGATGCAAAACAGTATTCCTTATCGCGTGTATGGCGGTTTGCGTTTTTATGAACGTCAGGAAATCAAAGATGCCTTGGCCTATTTGAGAATATTGGCCAATCGGGATGATGACGCGGCATTTGAACGTGTCGTTAATACTCCGACGCGCGGTATTGGCGAGCGGACTGTCATTTCTTTGCGTGAATATGCACAAAAAAATAATCTTTCGTTATGGTGTTCAGCCAACGAATTACTCGAACAAAAGTTTTTTACAACGCGCGCTGCGCATGCATTGCAGGCTTTTTTACAATTAATTGACACACTTTCAAACGATACGGAAACACTTGAATTACACGAACAGGTAGAACATGTGATTCAAAATAGCGGGTTGATTGAGCATTATCAAAAAGAAAAAGGCGAGAAAGGATTGGCGCGATTAGAAAATTTGGAAGAATTGGTGAGTGCAGCGCGTCAATTTGATGTGGATGATGGATTTGCAGAAGACGTGCAAATGCCATTGTTATCTGCTTTTTTAGCGTATTCTGCGTTGGAAGCGGGTGAAGGCCAGGCTGAAAAATTTGAAGATTGCGTGCAGCTGATGACGTTACATTCTGCAAAAGGTTTGGAATTTCCGGTTGTATTTTTATGTGGTTGTGAAGAAGGATTATTTCCGCATTATATGACGATGGAAGATCCGAAAGGTCTCGAAGAAGAAAGACGATTATGTTATGTCGGCATGACGCGTGCGATGCAGCATTTGTATATGACATATGCAGAAGTGCGTCGTTTGCATGGCAAAGAAGTGTATCATCGCCCATCGCGATTTCTCGCGGAAATTCCGTCAGAGTGTTTGGAAGAAGTGCGTATGAAAGCAAAAATTTCCATGCCGTCATCGAGTGTTTCAGTGTCATCGGGATTGGATGAATACGGTATTCGGATCGGGCAGCCAGTCACGCATCGTCAGTTTGGCACGGGGATTGTGTTGCAATGCGAAGGACGTGGGGCGCATGCGAGAATACAGGTGCGGTTTGAAAATGCCGGCACGAAGTGGTTGATTGCGAGTTTTGTGACGGCTTGAGGTATTGATTATGTAGCTTAAATTGGCTACAATTAATGATAATAGCCAATAGGTTAGGTGAATTATGAAAACCGCGACAGTCAGAGCAAGAATAAAACCCCAATTAAAACATGATGTTGAATCTGTTTTATCTCAATTAGGCCTCACTTTTTCTGAGGCTATCGAATTATTTTTAACTCAAGTTAAATTAAACAATGGCATACCATTTGAAATTCGTATTCCAAATAAAACGACCCAAGCCACTTTTTCTGCTACCAACAAACGCAAAAATTTAAATCGATATAAAAATCCAAAGGACATGTTTGACAAATTAGGAATGTAACGTGTTTAAAGTAGTCACCACCAAACGATTTGAAAAAGACATCAAGTTGGCTCGTAGACGCGGAAAAAATCTTGTTAAATTACGTCATATTATGACTCTTCTGATAGAAGGAAAAAAACTTCCCCAGAAATATTTGGATCATTGGTTAACAGGCGATTACAATGATCGCCGCGAATGTCATATTGAACCAGATTGGTTACTTATTTATAAACCCGAATTGAAAGAAATTATTTTTGAAAGAACCGGGACGCATTCGGATTTATTTAAATAGATATTTATGCGCTACTTTTGACAATGCCGGCACAAAACGGTTGATTGCGAGTTTTGTGACGGCTTGAGTTTATAAGAATTGATTTTATTTTTTCTTGTTTACTGCAGGAGTTACAGGAGTCCTCTCTGCTGGACGAGTAGGTCTAGTTTCGTGTTTTTGAGGAGCCATTAAAGTACCTGTTGAACCATACTTGGGCTGATTGTCCCACGTAGATGAGATTGTTGGCGGTCTGAGTGGGGGTAATGTCGTCATTGTTGGCGTTGCAGCAGGTTCTGCTTTTTGCCTCCGAGCTCTGTCGGGTAGATCGGTCAAGCCCATTTTACTAAATATTTTTTCCATGTCTTTGTCATTATTTGGCCTTTGATGAAAGGGAAGCTCGGGAAAAATTCGGCGAAAAAGAGAATAACCTAGTGGTGACTCTTTTGTAATTTGTGATATTAACAATATGTTTAAAGAATCCTCATGATAACCTTTCGAAAGAAGACCGCCCATTTTTATATTATCTTTGATGAGATATTTAATATCATCAACATTCTTAATATTATTTATATCGTTTGCCAACTGGGTTATTTTTTTATCGCCTTTTTTATGGTTCTCAGAATTTTGGGATACTGCTTGCTGATATGCATAGAGGACTGCTCTAAGACTGACTATCATTTGATTTATAGTACTAGTGTGTTCTTCCCTAATTGCTTGTAAGGCCCTATCTTGTTCTGGAGTTAATTTCTCTTCCTTTTCTAGTTTAGCTTCTAGTTTAGCCATAGCAGTCTCAACCAGAATCAATGGTGGATTTTTAAGAATGGTAAGTAAACTATGAGGGCTAATTTCCAGGATTTGATCGACTTGCTGTTTAGTTGGCTTGAAAGAATCAAAATCTTCTTTCATCAGGTTAGCTAAAATTTGTATTTTTAAAATTCTTTCTGGCTCAGGGGTGCTCTGTTTGGTAATTGTAGCCACTAATTCTATTATGATCTCTTTCCCTGCTTTTTTAAAAAACTCTGTATTATTATTATAATGATCGCTAATGTATTTTTTAAATACGAAGAGTTTCTGTCGATCGGCTCCTGTATTGCTGTCTGCAAAACGAGCTAAAAACTCTTTGTAAAGTGCGTGGGCTTGTTCTTGTGACATCTTGGATCTTATTTTATTTTCTTTCTTAATTTCTGCAGCTTGTGCAGGAGTTTTAATCATCGGTCCGCTAAAATCTGTGTTGCCAAATCGATCAACACCTGGATGGTGTTCAACTATTTCAGGCCTAGCTCCTTTTACAACCGTCTCGACTACTTCTACATAGGACATGTCTTTCAAAAGTTCGTTGAAATCTAATAAATCAGCGTTTTTTAAATCTTCTAATTGTTGTGGCGTTACAGGCATGATCTCGTCTCCTCGTTATAGCTATATCTTCTTAATATAACACCAATTATAGCATTTTTGGATAAAATTAATTCGAATTTATCAGATTTTTTGAGGTAGTACGGTAATTTTTTGATTAAATACAATTTGTTGGGTGTTTCTATACTATAAATTCTAAAAAAGCGGTGACTACAATTAAATTATCGATTAATTGAAAATGCTTATCAAAGCTTAATAATTTATAACCATGTTGCAGGGAATTGGCGGCTATCCAAAGATCATTGGTGGGGATGGGTTTTCCTTTTTTTCGTAATGAAGCATAAATTTTTGCATAAAAATCAGCGGTTTCTTCGTCGATTGATAGAATTTCAATTCGGGGGCTTGTTAAAAAATCTGTTAATTCAGACAGGTTTTTTTTAGTTTTGGTACCCGTTTGAAATCCAGCAATCAGTTCGCCCAAGACGATTGAGCTGACGGCAATTTTATCGGCATGTTGTAAAATTTTTAAAACGTCAGAGTTGCCTATTTTGAAGGCTGAGTATGCGTTTGTGTCCAGGTTTATTTTTTTCATTTCCAGAGATCTTCGTCAATTTTTTCAAAGTGTTCAGTGTTTTTTAAAAACTGCTTTGCATCCTGTTTTGTCCAGGTGCCTGATAGGGTATCCAGTTCATGATGGATTTCCTGTTTTTTTCTAGAAGTATTAAAACCCATGCTTTGAGCGAGAACATCTAAAATAAGGCTGTTTATGCTGACATTTTGTGTGAATGCCGTCATTTTTAATTTCTGCATTAATTTTTCTTCTACGCCCCGAACGTGAATATTTAAACCCATGATAACTCCAGGTGATATCAAGAATGATATTATAATGATATCATGATAAGGTATCATTTTAAACAAGCGGATGGTTTTTTATAATCAAAGGAACAACATGTACCATTTATTAAAGCCTTTTCTATTCCGAATGAATCCTGAGAAATCTCATCATGTTACATTGTGTGCCTTGCAATTAGCCTACAAAATCGGCATCACAAAAATCTACAAAAAAAAATATTCTCCCCGTCATTTGATGGGATTAAATTTTGATAACCCAATAGGTCTTGCTGCGGGGTTAGATAAAAACGGTGACTATATTGACGCACTGGCGTCCCTGGGTTTTGGTTTTATTGAAATTGGAACGGTGACACCCAAACCACAAGCGGGCAATCCATTGCCACGATTGTTTCGTTTGCCGGACTATCAAGCGATTGTGAATCGCATGGGATTTAATAATAAGGGACTGGATTATGTGATAGAACGCCTCAACAATACAAAATATAAAGGCGTGTTGGGGGTGAATATTGGCAAAAATCGCGATACACCCTTGGAAAAAGCGCATGAAGATTATGTGACAGGATTTCGTGGTGTGGCACCTTTTGCAAGTTATGTGACTATTAATATTTCCTCACCCAATACAGAAGGATTACGAAATTTACAACAAAGTGATTCACTGCCATTTCTTTTGTCGCAATTAAAACAGGAACAAAAAATATTCTTTGAATTACACCAAAAATATGTGCCATTAGTCGTAAAAATTGCACCGGATCTGACAAAAGAAGAACTCACTAAAATGGCAGAAATTATTTTAGAAAATAAAATGGACGGCGTGATTGCGACAAATACGACGATCAGTCGTGACGGTATTCAACATTTTAATGAAGCGGGCGGGCTGAGTGGAAAACCGCTCGCAAAAAAATCGACGGAAGTGATAAAAATAGTGCATGAAATAGTTCAGGATTACATTCCGATTATGGGGTGTGGTGGGATTTTTACGAGTGACGATGTGGAAGAAAAACGACGGGCGGGAGCTAAGCTTTTTCAGATTTACACGGGGTTGATTTATGAAGGGCCTGGGATGGTTAATCAGTTGTA
>CAZEEF010000031.1:13374-14695 GCA_964511095.1 uncultured Coxiellaceae bacterium
ACAAGCGTATTACATTTCAATAACCAAGTTATGCTATTTGATATGCTCGACATATGAACATATGTAGGCTATTAGTATATAATTAAAGTACTACTCAATGACTTGGGCGAGTACTCGCATATGTTATCCGCTTCGCATGAAGAAATTAAATCAGAGCCCCGGGATAATCATTACGATTTGGTTATCGTAGGCGCTGGTCTGGGTGGGTTAATGGCGGCAGCTGAAGCAAGTCGTCTGGGCAAAAAAGTTTTAGTCATTGAATCCCGACCCGAAGAATATTCGGCAATACGTCCTCAATTAATTGCTATCGATTCCCCTATTGTAGATTATCTTTCCAAAATGCCTTTACAAAAAACATTAAACTTGGATGAACAGCTCAAAGATTTTGAATTTCGTGACCATCTTATTAAGTATAGAGGAAAAGAACATTATCAAATTAAAGATGTTCAACGTTTTTTAAAACGGAGAATTAATCCCAAATTTTGTACGTTTTCTTACGAGTCAAAAGTTTCAGAAGAGGTTAACACAAAAGAAGGTTATTTATTCTTAAAAAAAGATAATCAGAAACAGAAAATATATTTTAAAGATTTGATTCTAGCAGAAGGCGGTAAGCGTGAAACTGCCAAATTAATATCAAAAATTGAATATCAACCTATTCAGGATAGACCGGAGAAGCACCATATCTCAGGTTATTTCGAAGTGGAATCGAAAGACAAACAACCAATCAAAGCGCTTTTTAAAGATGTTCCTATTGCACTACTCATTGATGGAAAATATTGCGGTTATATTTATTATGAAAAATATACGACAGAAAAAAATAAAGATTTAAAAGTAAAAGTTTCAGTTGTAATGAATGTGCCTGAAAAGTTATTAGAAAAATTTTCAGATAGAAAATTTGGTATTGATTATTTGAAACACTGTGTTGCAAGTGTTTTTAATGAAAATGATCACACCATTACTGTGACAGAAAGTAATGAGTGGGGTAGTGAAAAAGATAAGTTGAAATATTCAAAATTTGATCTGGATTTTACAGAAGCTAACATAGCTGCTTTTGAAGAGAATGGACATGCTATTTTTTTAGTGGGTGATGCGAGAAGAAGTCCCGATTTTTATCAGGGGCATGGCGGTAGTGATTCGATGGATGATGCGATAGAGGCAGTCAACCGCATCAGTGGGAAAATCAATGAAACAACTATAAATGAATATAATCAGAGTCGCAAAATAAAATCAGATTACCTATCCGCTGTACAGCAAATGACACTCCGATTTTTAAGCACCGTAACTTTCCAATATTTGAGGTGTCACCTTTTTCACCGAAACA
>CAZEEF010000032.1:0-14666 GCA_964511095.1 uncultured Coxiellaceae bacterium
TCATCGTCAACGAATGCGATCGCTAAAAAATTTTTATTGAGAGGATGCCGTTTTAAATCCCGTACGATCCTTTCTCCCGCATACCCGGCTCCGACGATTAATACTCGTTTAAATGAAAGCAAAATGCGTTTTCGATACTCGCGATACCATCGATAAAAAAATCGCGGCGCACATAATAAAAATGTGATTAACAAAAAATAGGCGGCATAAATCTGTAAGGGTAATTCAATAGATTGAAAATAAAATAATACACTGATAGCCATTGTGCCGATGAAAGCAGCACGCAAAATACGAAATAAATCAGGGATAGATGCAAAACGCCAGACACCCCGATACAAACCACATAACAGATAAACAAATGCCTGTAGCGCTATGATGCTGATGAGTGATGGCAACGTCCATGGGATGATGATGGAGCCCGTGCATAACCAGTATGCGCTGAACCAGGCGATCACAGTTGTTGATAAATCACCTGTTAATATAATTCCACGTTTTAGCCATAAATTGAATTGATTATGCTTGGTCATAAATGCTGTCTTATAAATGAGAAGGAGCTGCTGCCAGCGGTAAACTGACTGTTCTATTATCTCGCGCTGATAAATAGGCAGCCGCTAAAATTTCAAGTGAGCGCAGACCGGCTCGGCCATCGATATCTGCTGAGGACTCACCTCTTAATGTGGTTGCGACATTTTCATAATATTTTTGATGTCCCAAATGGGATGGTTGATTGTGATGAGTCATTTCATTGATCGATGAAATGGAATGATCTGCATTATCGGGTTCTGAAAATTCCCAATGATCAATGCGATTAGCAGATATACCACCTATTTTGACACTGCCTTTGGCACCTAATATCGTTAATGAAGCTTCCAAATTTTTCGGATACGTCAGCATCGTCACGTTTAAGGATCCCAATGTACCAGAGCGCCACCGCACATTCACAACGCCGGTGTCTTCTGTTTCTATGTTTGTCGCGAGTGTAGCCATCATTGCCTGGATGCTTTGCACAGGCCCTATCAACCAATCGAGCAAATCAACATAATGACTGGCCTGATTCATCAAAACACCACCATCAAATTCCCACGTACCACGCCATTTTGCCTGGTCATAATACGATTGTGGCCGTGTCCAGAATACATTGAGATTGACCATATAAATTTGACCAAACCGATTTTTCAGAATCGCTTCTTTCAACAGTTGTAAAGCGGGTTGATAACGATTTTGTTTAACAACAAATAATTGTACGTGCGCTTTGTCACAGGTTTTTACCATGGCCATACCATCGGCCCACGTGGTCGCCATCGGTTTTTCCGTAATAATATGTTTTTGATGCTCTGCAATCTGAATGGTTTGTTGTGCATGTAAACCGCTGGGTGAACACAGTGTGAGAATATCTAACAGAGGCTCCTGTTGCAATAACGTATCCAACGTGGAATAACCATTTACTTTATGTACCTTCATGGCATTTTGCAACGAAGCAGGGTAATTGTCACAGATAGCCACTAATTCAAATTGATCACTTAATTCGGAGATCGCTGTAAAGTGATTAGCAGAAATTTTTCCGCAACCGACAATGCCGATTCGAATTTTTCGATCTATGACAGGTTTTCTAAGATGTGTTAATGGTTGCATCGTCAAGCCTTTATAATTTTAGGATCATTCATGCGATAGACACCGCGCGTATCAATGATTAATTTCGCATGATCTTTTATCAACGCATAATCAAACAAATCATGTGCCGTTGTAATAATCACAGCATCCTGTTCACGGAGTGTTTCTGGCGTCACAGGCATACTTTGTAAATCAAAATGATGATCGCGCATTTTGGGAAATACGGGAAGGTGCGGATCGGAATAACTGACAATAGCCTGTTTTTTCGTTAAATGTTCCATCACACGCACTGCCGGCGATTCACGAGCATCATCTACATTTTTTTTGTAGGCAACGCCTAAAACAAGAATTTTGCTATTCTTAATGGGTTTACCATGGTTACTGAGCGCATCGATGAGTTTTTGTGTCACCCATTGTGGCATGGCATTATTGATTTCGCCTGCTAATTCAATAAAACGCGTATGGATACCATATTCATGCGCTTTCCAGGTTAAATAAAATGGATCGACTGGAATACAATGGCCACCAATGCCGGGCCCTGGATAATACGGTACAAAACCAAAGGGTTTTGTTGAAGCGGCGTGAATGACTTCATAGATATCAATTCCCATTCGATCCGTTAACATTTTTATTTCATTGACTAAACCGATATTCACAGCGCGGTGAATATTTTCTAATAATTTAGTAATTTCTGCTGTACGGGTTGAACTCACGGGCACGACTTGATTAGTGACTTGTGCGTATAATGCAATACCTGTCGTCAGACAAGCCTGCGTAATACCGCCGCAAATTTTAGGTATGTTTCCCAGAAAATAAGTAGTGTTGCCGGGATCTTCACGTTCGGGGGAATACACTAAAAAAATATCTTCGCCTATGCGTAAATGGGTCGATTCGATGCGCGGTTTGAGTTCTTCATCCGTCGTGCCAGGGTATGTTGTACTTTCGAGTGAAACCACCATACCGGCATGAAGATAGGGACAAATGGCATCGACAGTTTCTAATACATAACTTAAATCCGGTTCACGCCATTTACTTAATGGCGTCGGTAAACACAAAATCACCGCATCTGCATTGGCAACATGCATAAAATCCGTCGTTGCTTTAAATCCTGCTGCAACCATTGTTTTAATTTCAGTTTCAGGAACGTGATCAATGTAAGTTTTACCTGCATTGAGTAATGATACTTTTTCGACATCAATATCAATACCTATGACTGTATAACCTGCTTTGGTATAGCGAATGGCTAACGGAAGTCCAACATATCCCAAGCCAATAATGATAATATTTGCTGTTCGATTATCCAAGCGTTCAATTAATCGGTTGATTACCATAAATATAATCCTTTATATTTGTTGTCACTTTTTGATTATCATGACGATGTCAGATTAAACAAGGAAATGGTATGTATTGTCAATTCATTAAAAGAATTTTTGATTGTGTCATAGCCATTGTTTTATTTATATTACTATTACCACTCTTATTTTTCATTGGATTGCTCGTTCGAATTTTTTTAGGATCCCCTGTTATTTTCAGACAATCTCGACCGGGTAAGCATGAAAAAATTTTCCGGTTATATAAGTTTAGAACGATGCGGGAAGTGTATGATCATCAAGGTCATGTATTAGAAGATGCAAAACGATTGACTTCCTTTGGAAAACTATTAAGAAGTTTCAGTCTGGATGAATTACCGACGTTAGTGAATGTCATCAAAGGTGAAATGAGTTTTGTAGGTCCACGTCCGTTGTTAGTCGATTATCTTCCTCATTATTCAGAAAAAGAAAAAAAACGGCATCATGTCAAACCGGGTATTACTGGCTGGGCACAGGTCAATGGCAGAAATACAGTCAGTTGGGAAAAAAAATTTGAATTGGATGTTTGGTATGTAGAACATTGCTCATTTATGCTAGATTGTAAAATTGTTTTTCTCACCTTAGTCAAAACCCTTAAAAGAGAAGGGATTAGCGCGGTGGGTGAAGCAACCATGTCTCGTTTTGATGTAGAAAGGAAATAAAATGCAATTATATGGAATAGTCGGAGCGGGTGGTTTTGGCAGGGAAGTCATGCCATTGGCATATACCATGCTGAAAACAGTTTCTAGCCATGCGAAGTATGAATTGGTCTTTGTTGATGAAAATACTCATTCGTCATTACTTTTAAATGGTCATAAGATCATGACGGTCGATGAATTTTTTTCGCATCCTGCTTCAGAAAAATTTTTTACTGTCAGTATTGCAAATCATATCTATCGAAGAAAAATGGCTGAGATAATGATAGCACGGGGCGCATTGCCTTTTCGTATTAATGCATTGAATAGTATTGAACTTGCCTGTAATCAAATTGCGGAAGGCGCCATTTTTTGTGGTTTCACGACAGTCACATCCAATGCGACGATTGGAAAATATTTTCATGCCAATATTTATTCTTATGTGGCACACGATTGCGTGATTGGTGATTATGTTACATTTGCACCGAATGTACAGTGTAATGGCGGGGTGGTGATTGAAGATGATGTATATGTTGGTACTGGCGTTATTATTCGACAGGGTACATTAGACAAACCTATCGTGATTGGACGAGGTGCTGTTTTAGGGATGGGAGCCGTCATTACAAAAAGTGTTGCTTCATTTGAAACAGTCGTAGGCAATCCCGCAAAACCCTTAAAACAATCTATTACGGAATAAAGATGACTATGGCATTATCCAGAACGCATTGGCCATTTCACGATGAAGATGAAATTGAGGCAGTCAATTCAGTATTAAGAGCAGGGCGTACAAATTATTGGACTGGCAATGAAGGACGTCAGTTTGAAAAAGAATTTGCGGCTTTTGTTGGGACAGATTACGCCGTTGCTTTAATGAATGGAACAGTGGCGCTTGAGGCAGCATTATTTGCACTTGATATTGGACCTGATGATGAAGTGATTACCACGTCACGTACTTTTATCGCATCAGCGAGTTGTATTGTCATGCGGGGTGCCACACCTGTTATCGCAGATGTCGATCCGGAAACACAAAATATCACTGCTGAAACCATTCAAGCCTGTATAACACCACGCACTAAAGCTATCATTGTTGTTCATTTAGCCGGTTGGCCTGCAGATATGCCGGCTATTATGGCATTAGCCAAACAATATCATCTTCGTGTTATTGAAGATTGTGCACAAGCCCATGGTGCAATGCTTGATAATCAATCCGTTGGTAGTTTTGGCGACATCGGTGCTTTTTCATTTTGCCAGGATAAAATCATGACAACGGGTGGTGAAGGCGGAATGATTACCACACGCGATAAAAAAATATGGGAAAAAATTTGGTCTTTCAAGGATCATGGGAAAGATTATGAAAAAGCATGCTTAAAATCACATCCCCCCGGCTTTCGTTGGTTGCACGATTCTTTTGGTACGAATTGGCGAATGACGGAAATGCAAGCGGCTATTGGGCGTATTCAACTCAAAAAACTGTCCATTTGGCGCGATATCAGAAATCAATTCGCACAATTTTTAAATAAAAAATTAGCTTCTGTACCCGGCTTGCGGTTAACCATTCCACCGTCCACTCTCACGCATGCTTATTATAAATATTATGTCTTTGTCATACCTGAAAAACTGAAACCCGGTTGGAGTCGTGATAAAATCATTGAAGAAATGAATCGCTTTGAAGTGCCTTGTTTGAGTGGAAGTTGTAGTGAAATATATCTTGAACAAGCTTTTCAGCGAAATAAGAAGCATGACATTTTACCCAAACCCATCGCTAAATGGTTGGGTGACACCAGTTTAATGTTGTTGGTGCATCCCACATTGACACATGTCCAGATAAATGAAATGGCAGACACTTTAAAAATGATTATGCAGGAAGCAGTCCATCAACAGGAATTGATAGGAAATAGTTATGTCATATAAAACAATCAAAAATAGTATTTTATGTTTTTTATTCATGATTTCCATTGGTCACGCCGATGTCATTAAACTCCATGGAAAAACGATTATATCGACACCCACCTTAATTCAAAATGCCACACTTGATTTATCAGAAGGTTATTTTTTTCTGACAAATCATGCGACATTGACTATTCAAAATTGCGTGATACAGGGAATCATTTCACCTGATAATCCCATTTTAATGAATGTTATCCAAGGTAAGTTGATTTTAAAAAAGAATAAAGTGATGATTAAAACAGATCACATTGTTCCCAAGCCAGACAGTCTTCCTCCCTATAATATGATTTTTGTGAGCCAGGGAAATGCGACTCTTGAAAATAATGATTTTTCAATTGATCACTACTTCACAGCCAGTTTATTGTCAACAGGGAGAATCTTCACGAAGGGTTTTATCATTCGAAATAATACAATACAAAATTTTCATGGTGGTTTTTATTTAACAAATACGACTAATGCATTCATAGCCGATAATTATTTTACGAATACAAGCATGAGTAATATTTTTATTTTGAATAGTAGCTTTACGAATATTATTAATAATCAGATTTTATTTGGAGGAAATAATAATACGGGCGATGGTATTGATTTAATTGATTCGAATTATATTGTTGTAAAAAATAATTCAATCTATGCCGATTCCTGTTATTCACTGATTTTGATACGTTGTCAAAACATTTTGATTGACGGTAATATTATTGCTGATGGAATTACTTATGGTATTTTTATTGCTCCTGTAGTATCACTCAATAATCCTTATCAAAAACAGCTGTTGAAATGGGCGCGGGCGAACAAACAATCGAATATTCTACCAAATAGTAACATCACTATTCGAAATAATTATTTACTGCAAAACAGATACGGTTTATCGGCCGCCAGTGTTTCAGGATTAACGGTTATTAATAACACATTTGTGCAGCGTTTTATGGATGCTAAAGAACGTCGGTTCTGGACGGATAATGATACTGTTTTGCAACAAATTCAACAATTGGTCTGGGATAATAATTGGTACAAAGAAGGCTTTTCACAAGAAAGTAAAGGAGATAATACACAATCTTACAAGTTTGTTCTTTTTCCATTGCGAGGTGGCGTTGTTCTATAATAAAACACATTTTTCCCTTTTCACTTGAGACAGTCTGTAATATGCTCTTCTAAGCACTCAGAAAAATCTTATCTATTTTCAACATTCATTGGGTTTTAAACTTTTTGAAGGGAGTAGGGTATGAGGGTTTCTAGGCTTTCGTTTTTTGCAAAAGTGTTAAATTTCTTTGTATCTTTTTTGGGAGCAACGGCAGGAGGAACAGCTGCAGTATTGGGAGAGGTAGAAATTTTTGCGAGCATTGTGGGAGGATGCATCGGAGGAACAGCAGTACATGTCGATGAAGGCGGATCCAGGGGAATTCTTAATAGACATCTTTTTACCGCCAGCAGAGCAACCGTTCAAGGATTTATCGCCGCAACCATTTTACTGACCCTTACCACACAAAACCCCCGACTTCGCACTGAATATATGAATAATGCAATGACATTTAATTTATGTATTGTATCAGGAATGGTAATCGGTTCAGCGATGGCCGTTAATAAAATAATATGCGAACAATTTGAGAAAAAAAATCTTGTTTCACCTCTTTCCCGATTATCTTTTTTTGCACGTTTGCGGGCACATATTAATCATGAAGTAGAACAATTAGCGAAGCCTTCTCCTTCACGGGATTGTACTTTATGAAGAGCCGTAACCTTTATTGACAAAATACAAAGTGCTATGACAGGAATACCCTATGCAAATGATACGGGTTTTTTTCGCGATTGATTTGCCAGAACCCATACAAGATAATCTATGTCACGTGATAGAACAATTTCATGAAAATAAAAATGATCTTCACTGTCATTGGATAGAACCACATCATTTTCATATTACGCTACAATTTCTTAAAGAAATGCGAGCAGATGACATCGTAAAGATGATTCAAAATGTACGTCAACAACTTCAGGAAATTAAGCCGTTTGAAATTGAATTGAATCATCTTGAATTATTTCCGAATTCACGTCGTCCTCGTTATATCTCTTTAATCCCGACGCCCAATGAGATATTAAACCAAGTAGCTAAATGTATCGGAGAAGGTATTTTAGCAACCGATTATCCTATTGAAACACGCGCTTACCGTCCGCATCTTACCTTGGGTAGATTATATGAAATACCATCCGAAAATTTGTTTTTTAATATTGAATTGTCGATGGGTATTAAATTTTTAGTGAATGAAATTATCTTTTATCAAAGCAATCCTCACGAACAAAGACGGTGTTATATCCCGCTTGAACGAATTGAATTGAGAGCAAGATAAATGTTATTATTCTCGAATATAAATGAGATGATCGATTTCTTATATATATATCAAATGCTTATATAAAATATACAGATTATCAAAAATACTTTGAGGAATAAATATGCCCGGACCATTCGATTTTTTCAAAAATTTATTTAAAACTCCTGAAAAAAAAGTCAGCTATTTCGTTACAAAGACAGAAGAAGAGTCGGAAAGAGAATTATTATTTACGGAATCTAAAGAGCAAGAAACTGTAGAGAAAGTATCAAATCAATCAGTGATGAGTCCACAGCAGGAATATCAAAACTATAAAAAATTACACCACGATTCACTTATTATTTTTGAGTTTTTAGAAAAAACTTGTTCTGTCAAAAATTCCAATCAAAACGATCTTTCCTATATTGAAACGATGTTGCTGAATGATAATCTTTTAACATTAAAAGAAGAAATGAGAAAATCAAATTCATTGTTAGAATCATTAAAAAAATTTAATCAAATGATTATTAATCTGAAACGGGTAAATGATTATCTTGATAAAACGTGTCAGGGAATGGGTGATGTTTCGGCTGGGTTTTTAATTTTTCAACAACAACAGCCAAACATTATAAAATTATTAAATATATATAATCCTCTTTGTCATAATCTCAATATCATGTTGGATCCTTATACGCATCCTGCAGCCACTCAAAATTCTATCAAACCTGAACCAAATGCGCATGACCATTATAAGTTTCCAGCCATGACACGTAGATAAAGGTTGAATATTTTTCATAAAGTCAAATCAGCCTGATGGCATGCCATGGAAGCATGCCTCTCTATTTTTTCTTCTTGTTTAGGATAAAATAATCGTAAACAATAATTATTTTTCGGACTGGATTGTAAAGGGATTGCTTTTATTTCACTTAAATTTTTTTCAGAAAAAGAGGGAGAAAAAAAGGGTAATGAATACAATGGATCGTTTTCGTGTTTATTATTTAAAGATGCCCATGTTTCATCAAAAATTTTGACAGCTTCTGCGTTTAATACTTCTTTTGCTTTAACAAAGCGATAAACATTCCAAGGCTGTAAAATTACCTTAAACATTAACAAAAAAATGGAAGCTGAGATAATAACAGTCGCTGATAAAATACAGGAAATAAATAGATAAACAGGCTTTACTGCATAAATAAAATAATCTAACGCCGTTTTGTGATGATCTTCTTTTTTGTCATTTGAACAGGGCACCACGATGGCGCCATGAATGACAAAGGAATATTTATGAAAATGTTTTGAAAACCATTCTTTAAAAACAGTTGCATCAGGAAAACGATAGTAACCCCAATTCGAATCCATCAAATGAAAATAATGATCGCCTGTTTTTATTAATCCTAACGCATGTGATTTTATAATATAATTGGTTAATGAAATTTCAATTAACCGATTAATATTATTATTTGCCAATAAAATTAATTGATCAGCCAAATAATGCGTTGACTGAAATAATTCAAAATTTCCCGCCCATCGGAAATAATCGATGACTGTTTCCTTACGCCAAAATTGATAGAGTTTTCTTTGTAGATCTATTATTTCCTGGGTAATAGGAACCTGATGGTATTGTCCAACAAACTGAATTGGACAATAGGTTTCTTCAATATCTCTAAAAGATAGGCTATTAAAAAAGCAGGGAAATTCTTCTTTTATCCCTAAATTCATTGGAATAGCTTTTTTTTCGGACCATTGGCGATATATAAACATTTCTTTCGACCATTTCAGAACATAGCCATGGCATTGTCCAATACCTTTTTTTTCATCCTGCCACTGACAAATCGATAAAACCCGTCGCACGCCTTTCTGGTCATCCGGTATATCCTGTAAAATGCAATTAGCGCTGATACTCCACTCCAGAAGACTTTTTAATAACTTTTGATAATCAGAAGATAAATCAGATTCGTTTCTTTTTTTAATGTTGTCACGGATAATTGAAAATATTTTTATTCTTTGAGTGATCGTTGAAACCTTCTCTCCATTGGGAAGTATCCGATATGTTTTTTTTAATAACTTCACGATATCACGTAAAAATTCTTTTTCACGGGATGAGAGAGTCTGATCCATACTTAAATAAGTTTCGATGATTTGAATTTGTCTGATAATCTGGTCTAGCATTTTTTTATCCGGCTAACACTGGGCTATGCGCATAGCAAAACACCCATCTTTTTTTTTATTTTCCCGAACCGAATTGGAGTGCGGGTTGTGCACTGGTTTCTGTCACTTCTGGTGCAGCCTGTGGTGCTGATGTAACGGAATATCGTCTGAGAGCTGAAAGAGGTGATCCAGGTGAAGCAGGCAATTTTTCCGCTTGAATAGAACGCACATCCACTGGCACAGGTGTCAAAGGAACTACTTTTGTATTTATGCCTGCCGCTTCACGTACTTTTTTATAAGCGTCTTCATCAATGTTTCCCGTGTTTGCAATTAATCTCACCCTATAAAATTCACGCGCCAAACCCGCAAAACACATATTCATTATTGCTTCTTGATCCTTTTCTGTTAGGCGAAGGATATCTTGTACACGTTCATAGAAATTTCCTGTTTGATCAGAAGATAATTTATGTCCTCCTTTCAATATATATTCTTCCCCTGCAATAATCACAGATTCATTTTCATCATCTACTAATTTTGGATGACCGCTCATCGGAGGTGGCGTATGATTTATTCTATGTTCTAACACATAAGTCCCATCCGATTTGCGTCCTAACAAAACAGCAAAAATTCCTTGAAGATTGTTCGCAACTTCGGGAAGGGCATGATTCTCTGGGTCAATTAAATGTCGATAACGTAAAAAATGAATGGTGCCATCTTTCAGAAAAAGTCTTTGGCTCATTCTATTGATGGTTGCCGCTGTTTTTCCAATTAAAGGTTTAATTTTATTTTCTCCAATCAATCTTTGAATATTTTGAGTCGCCGTGACCATCGCATTGATCTGATCCATAAAAAACGCATTGGGATCTATTTCTTTCTGTTCGAGAGCCATTGCCCGCATATTCGTGACCAATTGACGCATCAAAGGATCTTTAATCGCTTCACTTTCTAAAGTCGGGTTTTTTTGAATTTGTTCTAACACATCCAAAGCGGGTAGCGGTCTTTGAATCAACTGTTGATAACCATTGCTTTCCAACTCTTCGATTTTTGCACGGACAATTGACACGATATTATTCTCTTAGTCTGATAATGGGTAAAAACTAATCCATACAGATTAAGGTTTTCTTAAATCAAGTCAAGTATCCCTGGGAAAATTGACCTAACTTCATGATTAATATAGTAATTTTTATTTTTTGTGTAACGATTTTCGCATTTTTTAGGCGAAAAATTCTATAACTTATTGATTTTTTTCAAAATTTTTGATTTATCGCTTACTGACCTGCCATCATTTTGTTAGGGTTGCCACACATCAATGGAACCTGATGGCTTCTCACTACCATTACTGGGAATGCAGCGTGTGATAGCAATAATCCTTCCCATAATCTTTCCTTGCTGTATTTGACTGGCGGAGCTCGGTACAACGACACCTTGATCTGTTGTCACGGATAAGCAAACCCTCCAATATTTTGTTCCATCTAATGTGAAAGCCGATGATTGTGTATAAAGACAGTCTTCTGTGGCGCTCCCCTGGCAATTCAATGGAGGGCCATTTCCAGCACTGGCAGATGGATATACGGGGTCTCCATTGCTGTCACCTTTTGCATAAGCGGTAAAACTACTGACGGGATTTATTTTTGAAGTGCAGGTTGCGGGACTGGGACCTGCGCACGTAGGGGGCGAGTATATGCCCGTAACCGATGCGGGTATAGCGAGAATACTGGCTTTCATGTTAAGAGGACAGACAGGTGCTGGTACACACGATCCACTGTAATAAACGGCAGCAAAATTAACTGAACGCGCATTATTTAAATTCTGTCCGGGAATGCTCACATTGGCAATCACATAAGTACAGGTTTTGCCACCGGTATTGGTACAAGACGGTGGCGGAAAAGTTGCAATAGAAGCTGCCCGGTATGCCATAGGCAATCGACCTGCAATGACTGCGGCATTGGCATCTGTATTCGCCTGGGTCGCCACAAAAAATCCACCACCATTCGGTGCACTATTATCACAAGTGAGAGAAAACGTATTTCCGTAGGGATTATTACTGAAGGTAGACGGTATGTAATTCGCGTTGGGTGGTTGTAATTTACTGATATCCGTCCATGTACCGCAATTCGTCGTGTTTATGGTGGCACCTTTTAGCGGCCAAAAAGAATTACTGACATAAAAACTCATGCCCGCATTTAAAATTTGCTGTATTTGTAAAACCGTTTTATCACGACGTAATTCATCGGATTTTTGAGTCGTATAATTCAACATCAAAACAAGCAAAGAACTTGCAATCACCAGCACTAACAAAACTTCAAGTAAGGTCACACCTTTTGTTTTTTGTTTAAGGCTAATCATTTTGCTATCCGCCGCATCAGTCATTTAAGGAATTGTACCAATTTCCGGCTTCATCTTGCACTTCATTTATAATGAAAGTGTCAGACACCCTCATTTTTCTCATTTTATAAAGGATAGTCCTTTTCCTGTCCAATCAGAATGAAACTAATATCGTTTATTCATCTGATTTATCCACCTTAAATTCCAAAATATCGGCAGGCTGACAAGACAAATAATGACAAATCGCATTCAATGTACTCAAACGAATGGCTTTAGCTCTACCGGTTTTTAAAATCGATAAATTTTGCTCGGTAATTCCAATCGCTTCAGCCAATTCCTTCGAACGAATTTTTCTTTTTGCGAGCATGACATCTAAATTCACAATAATCGCCATGACGTCCCCTATACAGTGAGTTGCTGTTCTTCCTGTAATTGATAGCCTTCAGCCATAATCCAGGAAATTAAAATAATCAACAATGCAATCAGTAAAATGCCCAGATTCGTTTGCGTAAACGTAATAGCCGCATAACGATGATGCGGAGGATTATTTAGTGTTAAAACAAATCCCATCGCAAATTGGTAGAACGGTTGAATGAACTGTCCAAGCAGTAAGGCATAACTCATATTGCGTATGTATTTAACGTGATGTAAAGAAAAAATTTTTCCGATTTCGTATAATTTAAATAATTGAATTAAACAATAAAATAGATACATTTGTACGATAACTGGAATAGCACTGACTAAACAACCTAAACTTTTTTCAGAGGCACTCAGCGTATGTAAAATAGATTTGCTATAAACATCAGGAATAGCATTAAACCTAAAAATACCGATCAAAAACCCCAACTCATTTGGTGCATAAACCCAGCTCATGATCAGCAAAATGGGTAATGCGATAAAAATAATTTGAAATAATATTCTAAAAAATAGCGCGACATTTTTAATTCGATTCATTTTTTTCTCCCTCAATAAAAAAGGGCACCGTGAAGTGCCCTTAAACATTAGCCAAATACACCGCCTTCACTGTGACAACTGATTGAGTGTGAAGTTAATGTAAAATCTAATTCACCCGCTGTTTTTGTTTTATCTGTTGTGATGGAGCATTGTGCCGGTTTATCAAATTGATTCGCTGATGAAGGTAACTGACGCTCTTTTTGATGTTCATCATAAACCGATAAAATCACAATTCCCGCCCGATCAAAATGATCTAATGAAACGGGAATATGCGCTTTTCCATTCAAATCAATTGTTTGAAGTTCTCCAAACACCGCTTGCTGATTTAAATTTTTATGCGCCGCACGAAATGTTATTTTCGTTGGTTGATTGGTTGTCAATAAGACTTCGTTAGCCTCAGCTGTGATAGCGATCGAACTTAACGTAAGAATTGTTGCGATTTTTAATTTCATATTAACCTCTTATCACTTGTTTAATTAGGGATATCATCGATGATGGGGGGTAATATATATAATTAATTATCGAAATACAATAATTATTTACTGCAAAAGTGCCATGACAGTTTAGTTGTGTAGATACCTATGGCGCTCTTAGCTGAGTATAAGCCGGGATACGTGTTACTACCCCCCATAAGCACTCAACCCACCCTCACTGTTGCCTAAAGGAGAGGATGCGCAAAGATTCACTATTTCAATGAGGTTTTGTCTCAAATCTACTCGCAAACTCCACTTTATTATTATCACGATCATCTTTTTGATGATTATGTTTACGCCGGCAACGTCCAAATAGTCCGTAAATCAAAACGCCAGCAAGAACAATAGCGCCCACCCCAAACAGATTTGTTGGATTGCTTTCTGATGCATCATGTTGACGATAAGCTCGCATGCCTTCATCCTGATTTAATGGAGCTTTATACGAATCACTTAACGGGCTAAGCTGTACAACGGGTTCTAATCCAGTTGCAAATCTATCTTCATTTAATGCTTGTTGACGTAGGGTTGCAAAGAAATTGCTAACTTCACTTTTCCGTTTTGAATCTATAAAATATTCACCAACAACATTTATTGCCGATTCCGAATACTGTTCACTCTCACTCTCTATTTTATCTAAATAGCGATTCAAAATTAATTTAGAAATATTATCAAAATTAAAATCAGGTTCACGGCTCACTGCTTCAGCTATATTTTCAGAAATAAGTGGCCACCCTTCAAATAGCCTCCTCGGAATTAGATTAGGAATTTTATTTAACTTAATGAATCTCTCTCTGAGTGAGTCAGTTATATTGCGAGAAATAAGTGGCCATTCAGCAGTGACTTTCCAATGAAGATGGGGTTTGCCCGATAGCACAAGACTATTAAATGATCCTGTTCCTTCAAATATAGGTGATAATACATGTGGGT
>CAZEEF010000033.1:0-10231 GCA_964511095.1 uncultured Coxiellaceae bacterium
GTTTTTGTGTGCAATTATGCTGCTGATTTACCGGATGCTAGTGCGCGAAGGCGGGGATCCATCGCGGGAATGACAAGAACTTGCCAAAATTAAATGGAAATGGTAGTACTTGCAAAATGAGTAAAATGACGCATGAGCGGTTAAAACAAATTGCTTTGAAAAAAGCCGATGTGAAAAAAGAATATCACGCTTTGAAAGAAGAGTTTGATCTTCTTGAAGAAATGATTAAGGCGCGTCTGAAAGCGGGCAAAACTCAGGAAGAAGTAGCAAAAAAAATGAAGACGTCGACGTCTGTGATTGGTCGTTTGGAAACGGGTGGTGGCAAGAATAGGCATTCACCAACCATAGAAACTTTGCGTAAATATGCAAAAGCACTCGGTTGTGATTTAAAAATCAAATTTGTCCAGCATCATGAACGCACTTAAGCGATAAAATGTTCACGGCCAGAAGCGATGGGATCGTGAACATTTACCGATTTTTATTTCTGGATTCGGCAGCAGCTTAGGTTTTTGCACATTTTGAGCAAAATTTCAATAATTTTGTTAAAATGGAAGCTAAAAACGTGGAATAGCCTCACTTAAATGGCTACTAAGACCGTTTGCACCAAAACACCTATTTCTCAATAATTCCACCACAACATCCCCATCGTTAACACAATAAACACCGGCGCTACCCAGCGAATCAGAAATCGCCACAAACCATAAATGACTGGATTAAACCGCAATTCACTCGCCGTAATCGTTCGCTTGACCACCCAACCAATAAAAATAGCCGTCAGCAAAGCCGATATCGGTATCAGGAAAGTCGCTGTGATGCCGTCAATGAATCGGGTCACTTTCCATTGATGGAAGACAAGCACATTGCCAAATGTGTCATAACACAAAATAACCGCTGTCCCCAGTAAGGCAGCGCCTGCAAAAATCAATAACGTTGCCGTTCGACGTGAGATGGCAAAACGTTCAATCAAAATAATCACCGCTGTTTCAGCCATCGCAATAGTCGGTGTCCAGGCTGCAATAATCGTTGCGAAAAAGAAACATAATGCGATGAGAGAACCATGGTTTTTTTGGAAAAAGAACGATAAAGTTTGCTGATAAGACACCATACCTGTGATCACGGTCGCAGCCTGTGGATTGAATAAAGGACAAATCACAAAGTAGGCTAATAACGAAATGATCGCATCAAAAATAACAATCATGACAGTCGAACGCCCTATCGGAACAAAATAAGGTAAATAGGATCCATACACAATCATGCTTCCCATCCCCACATTTAATTTGAAAAATGCATAAGCCAGAGCTGCCATGAAGACAACATTGAAAGAAGCATCCGGTTTTAAATTAAATAAATGTCCGATCGCAAACATAAAATTTCCAGATGTGCAGCTATAAATCGCTAATCCCAATAAAATCGCAGAATACAAAGGCACCGTGATACAAGAAATGGTTTTTAAACCATGGCTAATCCCGCGCAATATGACAAGCATCGTGATGAATAAAAAAACGAGTAAACACAATTCAAGTAATATCGATGTGTGCGTAATGGGTTTTTTTACCAGGACGCTGACACTGTCAACAAAATAAACCGCCGGAAATGAAACGGAGACGATATAGTTCGCCAGCGTGAAAAATACAATGATAAAACATAACCATCCGATGAAACGCCATTTGCGCGAAACACCTGTTTCCATCGCCAACATGCTGAATGATCCGACAGGATTTTGTTTGCCGCGCCGGCCTGTCAAGAGTTCGGCAAATAAAAGTGGAATACAAATAAATAATTCACACAACACATACAGTAAAAAAAACAGACCGCCAAATTTATAAATATAATAGGGAAACTGAATGATATTGCCTAATCCCACAATCGCGCCCGTTGTCACCAGTAAGTAGCTCGTCATGGATGGCCAATAAGGTCTGGCTTGTATGTCACTCATAAACTCTCCCTGATTTCATTAACTGCGAGTATGCGTTATTGAACTTCCCCATCTTCGCTTGAGTTCTGCATCGATCGCTGTAATTTTTTTACTTAATTCAGCATTGACTTCAACATATAATGGCAAGTGTTTGCAAGTCGATTTAAATCGGGATAAGGATTCGTGATCATTCATAAACTGATTTCTTGTTTCTTCCAGCTGTGTTTTTGTAGAATTTTCTACAAGCGGTCGGGAAAGATGTTCCTTGATCTGGACTAATGTTATATTGAATTCACGTTCCCCTTCAATGATCTGGACTTTCTCAGTCACTTTGCGAGCCATTTCTTCACTGTTCATCCTGTCGCGCATGAGAGCAATGTCTTCTTTTGTGATATTAAAATCATAGCCAGTTTGATTAGCGCTTTGCAAGTTACTGAGTCCATCGCCTTTCGCGCAAACAAGAGTTAAAAACAAACGTGCAAATTCCGTATTCCCGGACGATCCTTCAAGAAACATATCTTTTGCCTGATGCCCTTGAGCCTCCAGTGTTTTGATCCAGATCATGGCCCATTCCATCAAATCAGAACGGTGTTTTGCCACTTCGTCATGAAATTTTTTCAGAAGCTGACTGGCGAAATCGTTAGTGGACATTTTAAAAAATCCCGTGTAAGGCATTTTAAGCTGAAATCGGGGATCACTCATTAATGCATGAATTAAATCAGTTTGAATAGAGTGTTCTGAAACTAATTCTCTTTTATCCTGCAATTTATCAATATAATTTTCCTGAATATAGTCACGTAAATTATTTTCCAGCTCAGGCGAATTTTTTTGTAAATGATGACTTCTGATGTAAGGTAATAACAATTTGGTGAGCACGCTCGCAAACGAAATCTCAGGATTTTCAAAATCAAAAATTTTAATGGTGTCACCCTCTTTCATCATGACAGCGCCGGCCTTGCCTTCCGCACCCGGATGATCCAATAAAATAGCAGTATCTTCTGTCGCAGTGCTTGCAATATGCGGCCCAGCGTGCTGGCTCACGACATGCAGATTGTTTTCTGCGTTGGCTTTGTTTCGATTGAGCATATCGGCGCCTTGCTGCAGAAAATCGGGATTGTCTGCTTTGTGAAGTTCACGTGTCGACGTGAAATGTTCCTGTTTGGTTAAATCCGATTGCATATGTAATTTTTCTTTCATCTGTTGCAGGTGTGTTTTAATGTTTTGAATATTTTCTTGTGGCGCACCCTGACTTAATGACAAAAGTTGCGCCGTGACAATTTCTATCGTCTCTAATTTTGATTCCAGCACTTTTTTGCGAGCCGCATTGAATTCAACTTGAATGATTTCCTGTTCCAATTCATTGGCAGCATCGCTCACTTCTTGAGTGAAAGCCGATTGATCGACAGACATCGCATTCAGATCGGGGATGATATCGTTATGCATGTTTTTAAACAGTTCATAGAATTTTATTTTAGCCATTAATTCGGCGTTGTTATCATTATTGTTATCCAGTGCTTTAAAAATATGTTGAATCACGCCATACGTTTCATCACATAATTGTACGAGATGCTGCTGTCTTGTGCCCGATTGATAGATATCTAAAAAGTAAATCAATTCGTCTATTTTTTCTTTGTAAGGATTGTTATCAAGCACGTTGGCATCTTGTAAAATAGATTTAATTAAATTTAATCGTTCACTATATTTTGTTGCGCGTGTATTAATATCTTCGATCGCAAAATCATTTGCCATAAACGCTCGAATGCCAAACGTTTCTTTTTCAGCAAGCACTTTTTGCCGAGTCGCTTCAAATAATTGTTCGAGTTGATTGCCGGTCGTGTATTTAACGACATTATGTGTCTGATGATATGCCATTGATAAACCCTGTCCATGCGATTCGCCACGAAAATGATGTTTATCACCCAGTGCATAATTCGGATTTTCCCGAATAAATTGTTCAAGGTTTTTCTGATCTTTAATGACAAATTCGCCGCGTTTATAAAAAGACGATTTTTGATATTCAAAACAGAGGCTCAGTTCAATTTCATTCGCATATTGTCGTAAATTGACTAATCGTGCATGCATCAATTTAAAAAGATGTTCCTTGGTGATGTCAGCCTGTTGATCAATGGTTTTGCCTTTTAAAAAGGCTTTGGGAACAGAAATGCGTTTGGCAAATTGTTTAAAAACACTTGGATGATCCCGATAATGTTCGACGGCTTTATTGATTTCATCACCGATAATGAATTGAATTTTTTGGGCGCTCATTTGACGGACACATCGTTTGATGGTATCAGCCATTTCCCGACTGTGACGTATTTCAGAGGAATATTCAGCGGCGTGATAAGTGGGTTCGGGATGTCGTCTGAAAAGACGAAGGGCATTTTGGAAGAGATTACCGCGCCCGGCATGTATTTTTCCATCGAGTTCGATCAGGCTGCCAGCGTGATCAATCCCGAGAAAACGTCCCATGCCAAAGCCCACATTGCCTGTGTGAACATCGTTGTCACCGACCCACCAGGCGGAACTGAGTATTTCCGGTAATCCTTTATGTTTTTTGTGATAGAGCTCTTCAATTTTGTCGAATATTTTACGTGCTTTGCCATCAAATAATTTCTTTTTGGTCCCTGCCATTTTTTCGCGTTTTTCGAAACCTGCGAGTTGATGAGATTCTTTAAAATCATCGAATGCAATCGATACCGCATAGGTGTTTTCACCCGTCGGCGACAGATCAGCCTGACGTATCAAAAAAGTGCCGGCAATATAATCGTCATCAAGATTGACAAGAGAGGATTTTAAACGTCCCGCGAGGGATTCAATGATATTTTTAGCATAATCGTCTTCCCGTTTTACCATGAAACGCTGTGTATGAATTCGTCTATCGGGCGTTTGATAACAGCCAATATACCAACCGCCTTTCGGTCCGGCTTTCTGTCCGCCACTCTCGCCTTTGGCTGCAACATAACGTAACTGATTTAAATCACGTGTCATACCCAGACGAATGTCTTCATGACGCGGCTGATTACTATCAACAGTTGACACAGGCTGAGTAAAAATATTCACTTCATTTAAGGGATCGTCAGGAATGGCATCGATCATCTTCTGCCAGACAGCTTCATCACGGCATTCTGTTTCACGGACACTATTTTGAATATGGCTGATTAATCCAAGCTCTCTTTCCAGACTTGCAATGTGCTTTTTTTCCGTCTGTTCCTGTTTTTCATAGTCAGCGAGTGTTTTTTTCAGGGATTGAACATGGGTGGAATAGATGGGCAGAATTTGAAGACGCATCTTGATAATTTGTATTTCATCCTGCAGTTTGGCAAGATTTTCATAAGCATCCCGAACGATTTCCAGTGTATCTATCGCTTTTTCATCTAAACCCAGCGCCTGTTTTTCGTCATGGAGTGCCGAATAAAAAGCGGCTTTGGCAGCCGCTTCCATGTGAGCGACAATTTGAAACAAACTATCAATACCGTTTTTGTGTGCTTGACCGTCTTCATGGATTTGAGTGATTAATATATTTCCTAAATGCAAAGGGTTGTCGGGTTGATCGTGTGCTTTTGATTTTTTCTTACGGTTGATCGTGATATCAATGGGCGCTTCACGATAAGCCTCTTTGTGTGCTTCATACCAGACAGGTAAATCCAGGGTTTCCATGAGAGGCGTTCTTTCTTTGATAAAGCGGAGATAGTCTTTAAAAGCGCGCTCGGGTATTCTTTCAGTGGGACCCTGATAGGCTGCATCACATTCTTTCCATACATTATTTTCTTTATATACAAAAATTAAATCATTGGTAATTTCAAGATAAATGCTATCTTTTCCATTTTCTGCCTGCATTTTTTCATACGCTTCTCGCGCACGTGCCGAAAAATATTTTCCAAGATAAAACCAGGCTTTTTCATAAATTTTGGATTCGGAACCGATCTTTCGATTATTGGCGGTAATGTGTCGTTCATGCGTATCTTTTGCTTCAAACTGGCTGCTCCAGGCGCGTGAATTTCCCATGCGCAGTACAGAACGTTTGAATCGTTGTTTTTCTTCGCGTGTTTTGCCGCCCACTACTTTACTGAAAATTTGTTTGGTATTCGGCAGTTTCGCATATTTTTTGATAGCATTTTTGGGTTTTTCGAAAGGATTGGTAAATGTTTGCGGTATAGCTAAATGCAAATCAGGACGTTGTAATGCTGCATTTTCAATTTTTCGTTTCACTTTTAATTTTGTATTGTCATGTAAATCGCTAATGCCTGCATACCCTTTTTGGAGAGCGACTTGCAAGGCAAGTTGTCTCATCTGGGACACTTCGCGTTCAACACCGCCATCAATGGAAATGACATGATTTCCGCTTTGATCTTTTTCATCTTTTTCCATTAATTCTGCACCGACTTTTTCGACGACCGCATCTGTTGCAAAACTTTTTCCAGAAGCAGAAGGGCCGCCGACCCAGAGGACCAGTCTTTCTTTCCATTTGGCTCCTCTGTAATGTTTTGTCGATTTTAAAAAAACGGCATCACGGAATGCGGGACTGTCACGTTCTTCTTTAATGGCTTTTTTGTATGCTTTCACACCTTTTTTACCCAGCAATTCTTCCAGTGTGATCAGGCGGCCTTCTGGTCCTTTGGCTTCTTTTTCGGGAGTTAACTGGATTGCATTATCGGTCGCGGCAGAAATGCGAGCCATTTGAGCGATGAATTTTTTTCGTTTTTTTCGTCCGGCGGTGGGTGTTTGACTTCGATCAGCAAGCCGATCGGCTGGAATATCTGCATATAATGCTGACAAAGCATTTGCATCATCGCCTAAAATGGCGCGGACGCGGTCATGTGATTCAGTAGGCCTCTCACGAATATTTTTATCAGCAGGCGTTTCGATCTCATAATTATCGAGTTTTTGTTCTATATCGCTTACCCAGGCAGGTTGAATGAAATCTTGCCCGGCTGCTTTTTTGTTTTTTCGAAGGCTAATAGGCATATTCGTACTCTTTGAAAAATAAAAATACGGACTACCCCTATTATAGATCAATTTCTGGCCTTATAGAGTTTATATAATATAAATATTATATTTTTCAATTAGTTATCAAATAATTGGTTAATTCACACCAGAGGTGTTGTCACGTTCCATACCCTTCGTTTACAATCAGCCAACTTTAAAACGGACTCTAAGAGACATGCGTAAAAAAATGGTGGCGGGTAATTGGAAAATGAATGGTTCACGCTATGAAGCGCGGACTTTGCTTGAAGCGATCAAGCAGGGTGCGAATGCGTTTTCTGCTGTGGATCTCGTTGTTTTTCCAGCATTTGTCTATCTGGAATCCTGTGAGGAAATCCTGGCAGACAGTTTAGTGGCGTGGGGTGCGCAAAATCTTTATCTCGGGAAAGCAGGCGCGTTTACGGGCGAAATTTCGGGAGCCATGCTGGTGGATTATGGCTGTCAGTATGTCTTGGTCGGACATTCAGAACGTCGGCAATTGTTTCGTGAAGATGTCAATTTGGTAGCAGCCAAATTCAAAGCGGCCCAACAATTCGGATTGCAGCCTGTTTTGTGTGTTGGCGAGACGATAGAACAGCGTGAACAGGGACAAACGGAAAATATCATTCAACAACAGCTTGCATCTCTAGTGGAAGCTGCTAGCATTGACGCCTTTCGTCGTGCAGTGATTGCTTATGAACCGGTTTGGGCCATTGGAACAGGTTTAACGGCAACACCCGAACAGGCGCAGGCGGTGCATGTTTTTATTCGCGCCGTGCTGGCGGATTATCATCCTGAAATTGCAGAGGGTGTGCGAATTTTGTATGGCGGTAGTGTGAAACCCGATAATGCCAAAGGATTGTTCGCCATGCCCGATATTGATGGCGCACTGGTTGGCGGTGCTTCGTTAGAAGCAAAAGGTTTTTTAGCAATTTGTCAGGCGGCGATGTAGAATAGGCAACACTCAAGTGCAAAGGGTTGATGAGATGTACCAGTTAATATTAATAATTCACGTATTTGTTGCTGTTTGTCTGGTTGCGCTAGTCTTGGTGCAGCAGGGCAAAGGAGCGACGATGGGCGCAGCATTCGGTAGCGGCGCCTCTCAGACTGTATTTGGTAGTCGAGGTTCAGGCTCTTTTCTCCTGAAAGTGACAATAGGTTTTGTGGTAGTGTTTTTTTCGACCAGCATTGCGCTCAATTATTTGGCCAGCCGCGCGGTTAAACAATCACAACAACTTGCTCTGCCCGTGCCAGTTCAACAAAATACTGCTGTACCAGCGATATCCCCGAACAGTATTCCGATGACGACACCGGGCAATAAACCTGACAATACAAACAAGTAACTGGTTCTACAATGCAAGAAATGCCGAAGTGGTGAAATTGGTAGACACGCCATCTTGAGGGGGTGGTGGCGAAAGCTATGTGGGTTCGAGTCCCACCTTCGGCACCAATCTGATACTGAGGAGAAAATAAGTGTTAGATAATTACTTGCCTATTTTAATTTTCATGATCATAGGCGGTTTATTGGGCTTAGCGGTTCCCTTGGTAGGGTATTTGCTTGGACCCAAGCGTCCTAATCCTGAAAAAACCTCTCCTTATGAGTGCGGTTTTGAGCCGTTCGGCGACGCACGTATGCCATTTGATGTGCGTTACTATCTCGTTGCCATTCTCTTCATCTTATTTGATCTTGAAACCGCTTTTTTGGTTCCTTGGGCTGTGGTATTCCGCCAATTGGGGTGGTTTGGTATGGTTGCCATGGGTATTTTCCTCGGTATATTAGTCATTGGTTTTATCTATGAGTGGAAAAAAGGAGCCTTGGAATGGGAATGATCGGATTAAAAGACCAAGGTTTTATCACTACCACGCTTGAAAAATTAGTGAACTGGGCGCAAACGGGTTCGTTATGGCCTATGTCATTCGGGCTCGCCTGTTGTGCGGTTGAAATGATGCATGCAGGTGCTTCGCGTTATGATCTGGATCGTTTTGGCGTTATTTTTCGACCCAGTCCGCGGCAATCGGATGTCATGATTGTCGCTGGCACATTGTGTAACAAAATGGCGCCGGCTTTGCGGAAAGTCTATGAACAAATGGCTGAACCGCGCTGGGTGATTTCCATGGGATCCTGCGCAAACGGGGGTGGTTATTATCATTATTCCTATTCGGTTGTGCGGGGTTGCGACCGTATTGTTCCAGTGGATGTCTATGTACCAGGCTGTCCCCCGACAGCGGAAGCATTAATGTATGGGGTGATTCAGTTACAGAATAAAATCAACCGTAAAAAAAACATTGAACGGTAGAGTGGACCGCCATGGCAGATGTCGAAATTTTACAGACTAAAGTGAAAGAATGTTTTCCAGACATCGTGCAGCGGTCAGAAGTTGCATTCGGTGAATTGACAGTGGATGTGATGCCTGAAAATTTATATGCATTCTGTCTTGCCTTGCGCGATCAACCGGACTTTGATTTTAAAATGCTGGTCGATGTTTGCGGTGTGGACTATTTGCATTATGGATTGTCAGAATGGGAAACAAACTCGGCAACCGCAACCGGGTTTGAGCGCGGCGTTGATTCTCGTGCCATGAATCATCCGCCTCACACTTCACCGCGTTATGCAGCGGTTTATCACTTGCTATCCTTAAATCATAACCATCGTATTCGCCTACGCGTTTTGCTGGATGAACAGTCATTGAAAATACCCTCCGTCATGGCCATTTGGCCATCAGCGAACTGGTATGAACGTGAAGCATTCGATTTATTTGGTATCACTTTTGTCGGGCATCCTGATTTACGTCGTATTTTGACGGATTATGGTTTTACCGGCCATCCTTTCCGTAAAGATTTTCCATTAAGCGGCCACGTGGAAGCGCGTTACGATGCAAAATTGCAGCGAGTGGTTTATGAGCCTGTCAGTATTGAACCGCGTATTTTAGAGCCCAAAGTGATTCGTCGCGACAACCGTTATCACAGCGAGGAATCCTAAATGGAAAAACTACCTGAAATTCGTAATTACACATTTAATTTTGGCCCACAACATCCTGCGGCACACGGTGTATTGCGATTGATTCTGGAAGTCGATGGCGAAACGATTGTGCGTGCAGATCCGCATGTCGGATTATTGCATCGTGCAACGGAAAAATTAGCAGAAAGTAAACCGTATAATCATACGATTGGTTATATGGATCGTCTGGATTATGTGTCCATGATGTGTAATGAACACGGTTATGTCATGGCCATTGAAAAATTGCTCGGCATAGAACCGCCTGTTCGAGCCTTGTATATTCGAAGTCTATTTGATGAAATCACCCGAATTTTAAATCATTTATTGTGGTTAGGCGCGCATGGTTTGGATATTGG
>CAZEEF010000033.1:10331-13992 GCA_964511095.1 uncultured Coxiellaceae bacterium
GATAACCGCATCTGGAAACAGCGCACGGTGGATATTGGTGTGATTTCACCGGAACGGGCCATTGCATTAGGGTTTACAGGACCGATGCTTCGCGCATCGGGTGTGGCATGGGATTTACGGAAAAAACAACCCTATGCCGTTTACGATCAATTGGATTTCGATATTCCTATCGGCGTGAAAGGCGATTGTTATGATCGTTATCTGGTGCGTGTAGAAGAAATGCGTCAATCGAATAAAATCATCCGTCAATGCGTCGAGTGGCTGCGAAATAATCCGGGGCCAGTCATCACGGATCACAAAAAAGTGGCGCCGCCCACACGGGTGAACATGAAAAAAAATATGGAAGCCTTGATTCACCATTTTAAACTAATGACGGAAGGGTATTGTCTGCCAGAAGGTCAGGCCTATGCAGCCGTTGAACATCCTAAAGGCGAGTTTGGTGTGTATCTGGTATCGGATGGTGCGAATAAACCGTATCGCCTAAAAATAAGAGCGGCCGGATTTCCGCATTTAGCTGCATTGGAAGAACTGGTTCGCGGTCATATGATTGCAGATGTGGTGGCAGTGCTATCCAGTATCGATATTGTGTTTGGAGAAATAGACCGCTAATGACCAAAACAAATCACACGTTACTTTCAGCAGAGGCACAGAGGGAAATCGATCGCTGGTTAATGCGTTATCCCAGCGATCAAAAACGCTCGGGGGTCATGCAAGCGCTGACTATTGTACAGGCAGAAAACGGGGGTTACCTGACAGAGCCATTGATGGATGCGGTGGCAGATTATTTGGGATTATCCCGAATTGCAGTTTATGAAGTCGCAACCTTTTATACGATGTATAACCTGAAACCGGTGGGACGTCATATTATTAATGTGTGTACCAGCATTTCCTGTCTCTTAAACGGTTCGCAAAAAATGGTGGATCATTTAAAAAAACGTTTGGAAATTAATACAAATGAAACCACATCCGACGGTCAATTTACCTTGCGCGAAGTCGAATGTCTGGCAGCTTGTGCAGCAGCGCCGATGTGTCAGATTGGTAAAAAATATTATGAAAATCTGACGGCAGAAAAAATCGATGCGATGATAGAAGAACTGGAGTAACAGTACGTGGCAAATGAAATTTGTTTCCGCACATTACACTTAGATAAACCCTGGACACTGAATACGTACGAAAGTGCCGGCGGTTATGTGCAGTGGAAAAAAATGTTGCGGGAAAAATTAGCGCCCGAAAAAATTATTGATGCATTAAAATTATCCGCGTTGCGCGGTCGTGGCGGTGCGGGGTTTCCGACCGGATTGAAATGGAGTTTCATTCGTCATGATATGCCGGGTCAAAAATATGTCTTGTGCAATGCGGATGAAGGTGAGCCGGGCACGTGTAAAGATCGTGATATTTTACGTTTTAATCCGCATCAATTGATAGAAGGATTATTGATTGCCTGTTATGCCATGGGTGCGACAGTGGCTTATAACTACATCCGCGGTGAGTTTCATGAACCTTTCGAACGTTTTGAAGCAGCGCTGGATGAAGCGCGTCGTGCAGGATTGCTGGGGAAAAATATTTTAGGCTCGGGCGTGGATGCAGACATTTATTGCCATCTGGGTGCCGGTGCTTATATTTGTGGCGAAGAAACGGCGTTAATGGAATCGCTGGAAGGTAAAAAAGGCATGCCGCGTTTTAAACCGCCTTTTCCGGCGGCTCGTGGGTTATATGGTAAACCCACGACGATTAATAACGTTGAAACATTTGCATCGGTTCCGGTGATTTTAGAAAAAGGCGCCGAATGGTTTTTAAATTTGGGCAAACCAAATAATGGCGGTTGCAAAATATTTAGTGTGACAGGGCATGTCAACAAACCAGGCAATTATGAAGTGCCACTGGGGACGCCTTTCAGGGATTTGTTAGCGATGGCGGGCGGTGTACGTCACGGTCATCGGTTGAAAGCAGTCATTCCAGGCGGATCTTCCATGCCGGTATTGCCTGCTGAAACGATGATGAATTTAGACATGGATTTTGATTCCATTCAAAAAGCGGGATCCGGATTGGGGTCAGGTGCGGTCATCGTGATGGATGAAACCGTTTGCATGGTCAAACTATTACAACGCATTTCGCATTTTTATATGGATGAATCGTGTGGGCAGTGTACGCCATGTCGCGAAGGAACGGGTTGGTTATACCGTTTGGTGCATCGCATCGAGCACGGACACGGTGCACTGGAAGATATCGAAAATTTACGCCGTGTGGCAAAAAATATTGAAGGACGCACCATTTGTGCGTTTGGTGAAGCGGCTGCGTGGCCTGTGGGCGGCTTTCTGAAACATTTTTATGATGAATTTGTTTACCATGTAGAGCATGGGAAATGTATGGTATAGGTACAAAACATGTCAGACATTGAAATTGAAATTGACGGCAAACTGTTAAAAGCAAAGCCAAATAGCATGGTCATCCAAGTGGCGGATGAGGCGGGCATTTATATTCCGCGTTTTTGTTATCACAAACATTTATCTATCGCTGCCAATTGCCGCATGTGTTTGGTCGAAGTTGAAAAAGCGCCGAAAGCGTTACCCGCCTGTGCAACGCCCGTCATGCCAGGCATGAAAATATTTACCAAATCACCCAAAGCACTCGCTGCACAAAAAGCCGTAATGGAATTTTTACTGATTAACCATCCACTTGATTGCCCGATCTGTGATCAAGGGGGTGAGTGTGAATTGCAAGACCTCAGTATGGGTTACGGTTCAGCGGATTCTTTTTATAATTTTGGCAAGCGTTCGGTAAAAGATCAAAATATTGGACCATTGATTGCAACGGAAATGACACGCTGCATTCAATGCACGCGTTGTGTGCGTTTTGGTGATGAAATTGCTGGGATGCGCGAATTAGGCGCGGTTGATCGTGGCGAAGATATGGAAATTGGCACTTACGTGGAAAAAGCGATGCGTTCCGAAGTGTCGGGCAATATTATTGATCTGTGTCCGGTAGGCGAGCTCACCTCAAAGCCTTTTCGTTTCACGGCTCGCGCATGGGAATTGAATCAATATCCAACGATTGCCGCGCATGATTGTCTGGGTTCCAATGTGTATGCTCATACGCGCGGTGGCAAAGTGATGCGCATAGTGCCGCATGAAAACACCACCATCAATCAAACTTGGATTTCCGATCGCGATCGCTTTAGTTACGAAGGTCTGTATCATCCCGACCGTTTAGAAAAACCAATGATTCGTATCGAAGGACAATGGCACGAAACCGATTGGCAAACAGCATTGGAAATGGCAGTGGCGAATTTGCGTGAAGTCATCACCACCAGTGGTGCAGAACAGCTAGCTGCTTTGGTTTCACCGAATGCCACACTCGAAGAATTTTATTTGTTACAAAAATTAATGCGTCAATTAGGTTCTTCCCATATTGATCATCGGTTACGCCAAATTGATTTTGCTGATCAAGACACGATGCCATTATTTCCGGGATTGTCGACATCGATTGAAGATATTGATACAGCCGATGTGATTGTCTTGATCGGTTCAAACATTCAAAAAGAACAACCGATTGCAGGTGTGCGTGTGCGTCAAGCAGTGCTTCAGGGTGCGCGAGTCATTGCCATCAATATGGTGGATTATGGCTTTAATTTTGCAGTCAGTGCGAAAAAAATTGTAGCCCC
>CAZEEF010000034.1:0-13857 GCA_964511095.1 uncultured Coxiellaceae bacterium
TCCTTTTGTTTGGGGTATTACGGGTATTTTTATGAATAATGGTTATTTCCCGCCAAGTGAAATAACACACTGGTCCGATTTATTTAACAAAAAATATTTTAATCAATTAATGATGTTGGATGATCCGCGGGAAGCTTTTTCGATGGCTTTGTTACTGCTCGGTTATTCCATCAATGATACGAATCCGGCGCATATCAAACAGGCTTATCTGACCTTACGCAAATTAATGCCGAATATTCGTCTTTTCAATACGGATGCCGTGACTTCTATTTTAATTGATGAAGATGCGAGCGTCGGTATTGCATGGAATGGTGATTTGGCACGCGCTCGCACGGAAAATGCTAAATTAAACTTTGTTTATCCGTCGGAAGGTTTTGAAATTTGGGTGGATAATTTCGCCATTTTGAAAACCGCACCGCATCGTGAAAATGCTTATACCTTTATCAATTTTCTCATGCGTCCTGATATTGCCAAAAAAGTGAGTATGACAATCAGTTATGCCACAGCCAATTTGGCTGCAAAAAAACTGTTGCCTGAAAAAATCAAAAACGATCCCGTGCTGTATCCTTCGCCTGATGTCTTAAAAAAAGGGGAATTCGAAGTGGATATTGGCGATGCGACTTATGCATTGCTGGAAAAATATTGGGAACAGTTAAAGATGGGGGCTTAGAACCTGTTCGCTCTTCCCATGCCTTATGACACTTAACACCGGACACCCGCCCACATAATAAGCCAATTCCGCCGGATGCTCGATATCCCACAACACAAAATCCGCTTTTTTTCCAACCGCAAGCGTCCCGATTTCATCCTGCAAACCCAACGCCTCTGCGGCATGTCGCGTCACGCCGGCCAGTGCCTCCTCCGGTGTTAATCGAAATAAAGTGCACGCCATATTCAACATCAAGAGTAATGACGTCACCGGCGATGTGCCGGGATTACAATCCGTTGCGATTGCCATCGGCACACCGGATGCGCGTAATAACTCAACCGGCGGTAATTGTTTTTCGCGCAAAAAATAAAATGCGCCAGGCAATAACACGGCGACGGTTTTTGTTTTTGCTAATGCTTGCACAGACGTTTTCGAAAGAAATTCCAGATGATCCACCGAAAGTGCCCGATAATTTGCCGCTAACACCGCACTTCCTGAATCCGATAATTGTTCTGCGTGACATTTAATACCAAAACCATATTTTTGCGCTGCCTGAAATACACGCTCTGTTTGTTTCAAATTAAAACCAATCGTTTCACAAAAAACGTCGACAATCGTTGCCAATCGCTCTTCTGCCACACGCGGCAACATTTCTTCGCAAATAAATTCTATATAATCATCAGCACGTCCCGCATACTCGACGGGCACCGTATGCGCACCTAAAAAAGTTTTCACAATCGTCACCGGTAAAGCTTTTTCAAGTCGTTTGGCAACGCGCAATATTTTTAATTCCGTTTCTAAATCCAAACCATAACCCGATTTAATTTCAATCGTCGTGACGCCACCTGCCGCCAAAGCTATCGCCCGTTTCAAACTTTGCTGAAATAATGCTTCATCACTTGCTGCACGCGTACTCTGGACCGTCGAATGAATACCACCCCCTCTTCGCGCGATGTCTTCATACGTTGCACCTTGCAAACGCATTTCAAATTCCTGGCTGCGATTTCCGCCATAAATCAAATGGGTATGGCAATCAATGAATCCGGGTGTGATGCAACCTCTTTCAGACATCACATTCACCGCCAGTCGGTCAGGTTGATCGGGTAAATTTTCCATCGAACCGATCCAGACTATTTTGCCCTCTTTAACACCGATCGCCCCCTGATCAATTAAACCATAAGGTGTATTGCTTCTGACCATCGTGGCCATTGTGACGTTTATCCACAAAGCATCCCATTTACTGTGCATTTATCCAAACCTCGGAGTAGAATAAAAGTTAATATATCATTTTTGAGCATGAATCATAATGAGTTGGCACACACTTTACTTACCCCCGGATAAAACCCAATGGCAGGGTCGTCTCGATCTTCCGCCTGCTTCTTCGTTTTTTCAAATCATGCAAATGATGGATCTGCACGATTCGCCTAATATTCAAGTCAATGAACAAACATTTGCTTTAATTGGATTTCGCTCTGATGAAGGCATTCGTCGTAATTTTGGACGTATCGGTGCAGCGGAAGGTCCCAAAGCCATTCGTCATGCATTAGCGCGCTTACCTGTTCAAAAACAAAATTTTACCTGTTTTGATGCAGGCGATATTATTTGCAGAGACGGCGATCTCGAAGAAGCACAACACGCTTTTGGGGAAGTCATTGCACTCTTATTAAAACAACATATCACGCCGATTGCATTGGGCGGCGGTCATGAAATTGCCTGGGGACATTATCAGGGCATTAATCAAGTCTATCCTTCGGAACGGTTAGGCATTATCAATTTCGATGCCCATTTTGACATGCGTCCGTTATTACCCAAACAAAAAGGCAGTTCAGGCACCCCTTTTTTGCAAATAGCCGAAGCACATCGTCTGGCCAATCGGCGTTTTGATTATAATTGTGTAGGCATCCAACATGCCGGCAATATCCGTCAACTGCTGGACACTGCAAAATCGTATAACACCAACGTCATCTGGGCGGATGAACTTCATCGAGGGCAATCGGAAAAATGTGTCGACTTTGTTGACCGCGTAGTCGATGAAAATGAAATGGTTTATACCAGCATTTGTCTGGATGTGTTTGCTGCCGCTTTTGCACCGGGCGTCAGTGCCATTCAACCCTTGGGATTATTGCCCTGGCACATTACCCCGCTGATCAGACAACTCGCGGCCTCCGGTCGCGTCATGAGTTATGATATTGCTGAGTTATCTCCGCGTTATGATATTGATCAATGCACTGCAAAACTCGCTGCGAATTTAATTTATGAAATTATTCATCATCATATTTATCGACCGCGGTTTTGGTAACAAAAAAATCGAAAGGAAAAAATCCCATGATAAAAAATGCACGTCATGATCCGTCACGGCATATTGCCGCCACGCAAGGCACAACACTGACTGCAAAAAATTGGCAGACCGAAGCCGTGTTACGCATGTTAATGAATAATCTCGATGCAGCGGTCGCAGAAATTCCCGCTGATTTAGTCGTTTATGGTGGTATTGGACGAGCGGCGCGCGACTGGCATTGTTATGACAAATTGGTTGAAACGCTGAAACATCTGGAAGCCGATGAAACGTTATTAGTGCAATCGGGCAAACCGGTCGGTGTATTTAAAACACATACCGATGCGCCGCGTGTATTGCTCGCGAATTCGAATTTAGTTGCACATTGGTCCACGTGGAAACATTTTCATGAACTCGATCAAAAAGGATTAATGATGTATGGCCAAATGACGGCCGGATCGTGGATTTACATTGGCAGCCAAGGCATTGTGCAAGGCACGTATGAAACCTTTGTAGAAGCCGGTCATAAACATTATAACGGAAACTTGCAAGGTAAATGGATTTTGACGGGCGGTCTAGGCGGCATGGGCGGTGCCCAACCGTTGGCTGCGACCATGGCCGGTGCATCCCTACTCGCTGTAGAGTGCGATCCCAAACGCATTCAACGTCGTTTAGAAACACGCTATCTGGACGTCGAAGCACATGATTTGGATGAAGCGCTCGCGATTATTGAAAAAAATAAAACGATTTCGGTGGGATTATTAGGTAATGCGGCGGATATTTTTCCGGAATTGGTCAAACGCGGTATTCGTCCGGATTTAGTGACCGATCAAACCAGTGCACACGATCCATTAAATGGCTATTTACCGCGTGGCTTTACACTGGAAGAAGCCGCAGAATGCCGCAAAACAAATCCGGACAAAATCATTCAGAAAGCAAAAGAATCGATGGCCATTCAAGTCAAAGCGATGCTGGATTTTCATCATCAAGGCATTCCCGTTTTTGATTATGGCAATAATATCCGGCAAATGGCCAAAGACATGGGCGTTCAAAATGCGTTTGATTTTCCGGGTTTTGTACCGGCTTATATTCGACCGTTATTTTGTCGCGGCATTGGACCCTTTCGTTGGGTAGCCTTGTCGGGCGATCCGGAAGATATTTATAAAACCGATGCAAAAGTGAAAGAATTGATTCCCGATAATCCGCATTTACATCAATGGCTGGATATGGCGCGTGAGCGGATTCCATTTCAGGGTTTGCCTGCGCGCATTTGTTGGGTCGGCTTGGGCGATCGTGACCGTTTAGGCTTAGCCTTTAATGACATGGTCGCGAAAGGCGAATTAAAAGCACCGATTGTGATTGGTCGTGATCATTTGGATACAGGATCCGTCGCGAGTCCCAATCGCGAAACAGAAGGCATGCAAGATGGTTCCGACGCTGTCGCTGATTGGCCATTGTTGAATGCCTTATTAAATTGCGCGAGCGGCGCAACGTGGGTCAGTGTGCATCATGGCGGTGGTGTTGGCATTGGCTATTCGCAGCATGCAGGCGTTGTGATTGTAGCCGATGGAACAGAAGCCGCTGCAACACGTTTGAAACGGGTTTTGACGAATGATCCGGCGAGCGGTGTCATGCGTCATGCGGATGCGGGATATGATATTGCGATAGAATGCGCGAAAGAACATCATTTGAAATTACCGATGATTTAATGGAAACCGAATTATGCCTATTAAAAAAATACGTTTAACACCCGGTCAACTCACTTTAATCGACATAAAAAATGTATTATCCGAATCCACCACCCTCGAACTCGATCCCGCCTGCATTGACACGATTCAGGCATCCGAAAAAACGGTTGCAAAAATCATTAAAGAAAATAAAACAGTCTACGGCATTAACACCGGTTTCGGTTCTCTCGCACACACACGTATCGAAACAGCGCATCTGGAAGAATTGCAGCGAAGCATTGTGTTGTCACATGCCGCGGGCACAGGCGAATTACTCTCCGATTCGATCGTGCGTCTCATACTCGCATTAAAAATTAACAGTCTTGCACGCGGTTTTTCCGGTGTACGTCTTGAAACAATTGATGCGCTGATTCGTTTATTGAATCAAAAAATATATCCTTGCATTCCATCACAAGGATCTGTCGGCGCATCCGGTGATTTAGCACCATTAGCACATTTAAGCACGGTTTTATTGGGTGTGGGCCAAGTTCGTCATCAGGGAAATTTATTATCTGCAGAAGAAGGTTTGAAAATCGCTGGATTAAAACCCTTAACACTGGCACCCAAAGAAGGCTTGGCTTTGCTGAATGGAACACAAGTATCCACGGCATTAGCACTGTCAGGCTGGCTCCAGGCTGACAATAATTTTAGGGCTGCGATCATAGCAGGTGCATTATCTGTCGATGCAGCCCTTGGCAGCTACAAACCGTTTGATGAACGCATTCAACAGGTTCGTGGTCATCAAACACAAATAACGGTTGCGCATTTATTTCGTCAATTATTGCATGGCAGTATGATTCATGATTCGCATCAACATTGCGATCGCGTGCAAGATCCTTATTCGTTACGTTGTCAGCCGCAAGTGATGGGTGCCTGTTTATCGCATATTTTATTTGCCCAACAGACTTTATTAATCGAGGCGAATGCTGTTTCTGATAATCCGTTAGTGTTTGCCAATGAAAATGAAATTATTTCGGGCGGCAATTTTCATGCAGAACCCGTTGCCATGGCAGCCGATACACTCGCCCTCAGTATCGCTGAAATCGGTGCCTTGTCTGAACGTCGCATTGCGCTGTTGATCGATCCGCATTTTAGTCAATTGCCGGCATTTCTCGTCAAAAACGCCGGATTAAATTCAGGTTTTATGATTGCACAAGTGACAGCAGCTGCATTGGCCAGTGAAAATAAGGCATTGGCTCATCCATCGAGCATCGATAGTTTGCCCACTTCGGCGAATCAAGAAGATCATGTCAGCATGGCAACGTATGCCGCACGACGATTAACGCCCATGACAGAAAATACAGCGGGTATTATTGCGATTGAATTGCTTGCAGCCTGTCAAGGAATTGATTTTCGCCGACCGCTTAAAACGTCACCGATTCTTGAAAACGTGTTTTCATACATTCGCGAAAAAATTTCTTTTTATGAGAAAGATCGCTATTTTGCACCTGACATTGCTGCCATGAAAAAAATAATTATCCAAAATGAATTAGCCCAACTCATGCCGAATGATTTTTATGAAGCCTGCTAATTTTCAAAAAAAACTCTTAGCCTGGTTCGACAAACACGGTCGAAAAACGTTACCCTGGCAGCAAAATAAAACACCTTATCGTGTGTGGGTTTCTGAAGTGATGCTGCAACAAACGCAAGTGAGTACGGTGATCGCCTATTTCGAACGTTTTATGCAGCATTTTCCGACAGTGGAATCGCTCGCGAAAGCACCGGAAGATGCTGTATTACATCTATGGACGGGATTAGGGTATTACAGCCGTGCGCGCAATTTACATCGTTCTGCGAAAAAAATCGTTGATGAATTCGCCGGTGTTTTTCCGGATACGTTGGACGATTTACAACAATTACCCGGTATTGGCCGTTCAACAGCCGGTGCCATTTTAGCCATCGCTTTTCATGAGAAAGCCACGATACTGGATGGCAATGTCAAACGCGTTCTCACACGATTTTTAGGCATCACTGAGTGGCCCGGTGAAAAATTGAGTCTGGAAAAGTTATGGCGTACAGCAGAATCATTAACCCCTGAAAAAAGAATTGCGGATTATACGCAAGCCATGATGGATTTGGGTGCCATGATTTGTGTCCGCGGTAAACCGCTTTGTGCCATGTGTCCTCTCGAAAAAAATTGCATCGCACGCACAGCCGGTATCGAAAAAAATTTACCGCAATCGAAACCTAAAAAAAGAATACCGGTTAAACAGGCGACTTTATTGATTCTGCAATACAAACAGACTATTTTTTTACAAAAACGTCCTGCGCTGGGTATTTGGGGTGGTCTTTGGAGTTTGCCTGAATTAACGGGATTTGCAGCAAACGAAATGATTACAATTTATTGTGCCGAACACTTTAAACTACGCTTACAGCAGATGAAAACCGGTGAGATTTTTCGGCATACATTCACTCATTATCACTTGGATATTTTGCCTGTTTTTATCGCCCTTCAAACAAAGCCCATCAAAATGAAAGAAAATGATCAACAGATTTGGTATAACCGCCATGCATCACCGATGGTGGGTTTACCTGCACCTGTTAAAAAAATATTGGAGAATCGTTTGCATGACACGCATGATTTATTGTCAAAAATTGAATAAAGACGCGGAAGGATTAGATAACGCAACCTATCCAGGCGCGCTGGGTCAACGTATTTATGAACACATTTCAAAAGAAGCCTGGCAACTTTGGCTGGCACATCAAACGATGCTGATTAATGAATATCGGTTGAGTATGCTGGATCCTAAAGCGCGGCAATTTTTAGCGGTTGAAATGGAAGCGTTTTTGTTTGGTCATGGCAGTGAAAAACCGGCGGGTTTTGTGGATCCGTAGGGATCATTAATGTCATGCCAGCGTGCTTCAAGCTGGCATCCAAAGAAGATTTCGATGAACACTGGATGCCAGCTAAGAGCACGCTGGCATGACACTGGGATTTTACCCATTATTTAGTGTGTATAGGCTCTGGGACGAACATCACGTTGAAGCAATGGCTGCTCTATATCGGGTTCTGTTATTGGACTCATATTTACGGAATCATCTGCCTTTTCACTGTGTGATATACGCAGCATACTCCCCAAACTCCCCATAAAACTGCTTATTTTTCTGGAAGGTGTGAATGCTTGTACTCCGTCTTCGAGGTCTACCACATTATTTTCTTTTCCTTTTTTGCAACATTGACTGACAAGAGCACCAATCGCAGCTCCTCCCAGAGCACCTACTCCAAAACCTATTACTCCAGCCGCTAAAACTGATAACCCCAATTCGGAAGAACCTATAATCGCAGCGGTTGTGGACAATCCAGTCCCGCCTGTAAATCCACCCACTGTACCGCCCACACATGCTTTTTTCTTACAATCCTTTTTGTTTTGTTTTTCCTGTTCCTGAGTGTGAGTTATCATGTCTATTATTTTTTGAATAAATTCAATTTTTCGACCGAGTGTTTGAGATAATTGTAATTCTAATTGTAAATTTTCAATGTCATCATTTAACTGCTGATTATCTTTTTTTCCAACGCGCGCAATTTGTTTAGCACCTAATAGCACTCGACGCCTATTATCTTCCTGCTCTTCCTTTTGTTTTGCGCCTTCCAATACTGTTTTTATGTGCATGCATTGCCGTAAAATGTTCTCCAAATTTGTCATCGCATCCAAGTCATTCAAAAGAGCCTTCATTTCTTCCGTCTGACCATTTCGCAGCAGATTAATCATTTGATCTTTTGTTCTACTCGAAAACATTGATATCGTCTCCCCGTTACGTGTCGAAATATTATAATATAAAAATGTTACCAATGTCGCATTATTTGTATAAATATAATCCTAATCTCCCAAGGTATTTCCTTGGGAAAAGTGAGTTAACTATATGAATAATATGGAGAATTTTTTATTTTGTGTAACACTTTTCAGGTTTATTGCGCGAAAAATCATGTAACTTTATGATTTATATAAAAATTTTTCATAGAATAGGGTTATTTCTGTCTCACCGCAATCGCCTCAATCTCAACCACCGCATTCTTCGGCAATGCTGAAACCTGAATCGTGGTTCGTGCCGGATAAGGCGGTTTGAAATAAGTCGCAATCCCCTCGTTCACAGCAGCCACATCCGATAAATTCGTCAAATAAACCGTCAGTTTCACGACGTCATCCAACTGACTGTTTGCCGCTTCCAACACATGCTTCATGTTTTCAAAAATTTGTGCGACCTGTTTTTTCATATCCCCTTCAACCAAGGCCATGGTTTTTGGATTCATTGGAATTTGACCGGCAAGGTAAAGTGTATTGCCCGCTTCAACCGCTTGTGAATAACTGCCAATCGCCGCTGGTGCATTTTCTGTCTGAATGACTTTTCGCATGTGCGTTCGTTCCTTTTAAAAATGATAACATTACGCTGAAAATGACGATCCACAACCGCAAGTTGTTTTTGCGTTGGGATTTCGAATGATAAATTGTGCGCCTTCAATATCTTCCTTGTAATCAATTTCTGCACCCGCCAGATATTGAAAACTCATGGGATCCACCAACAATTGAACAGCATGCCCGCCGCTGCCTTCTTCATCATCGTCTTCAACGGTTTCTGTCACCACTGTATCCTCTTCATTCACGATTTCATCAAATGTAAAACCGTATTGAAAGCCCGAACAACCGCCTCCCGTGACATAAACCCGTAATTTTAAATTGAAATTCTCTTCTTCCTGAATTAATTCCCAAACTTTGGCGGCCGCATTGGCAGTAAAGATTAATGGCGCATTCATGTGACAGACCTCTGTATTTTTGTCCTGTCATTATACATAATATTCTTCGAGAAAATACGAAGGAAATCACATGCTCTGGGCCAAAGCCTTTCATATTATTTTTATGGTGACCTGGTTTAGCGGGTTATTTTATCTACCGCGTTTATACGTTTATCATGCGAAAGCCGATGATTTGATTAGCAAAGAACGTTTTAAAATCATGGAAAAAAAACTGTTTTATTACATTATGACCCCAGGCGCCATGCTGACCATTTTTTTTGGGTTATGGCTCCTAAGCTATAACCCAGCAGGTTATTTGCGGATGCCATGGCTGCAATATAAGCTGGGATTGGTCTTATTACTGGTGTTTTATCATCTTTATTTAGGAAAATTACTCCATGACTTCAAACACGACAATAATCAACGGGGAGATCGTTTTTATCGCTTTATCAATGAAATTCCCAGCGTCCTTCTGATCGTTATCGTTATCTTAGCGATAGTTAAACCATCTTTTTAAGGATTTTAGGGAAGGTAAAGCAACGGAATTAGCGGCCTCTTCAAGCGGTTTTTGAAATGGCTTTTTTAAAAGGCTATGGCGTTGGAGCGCCGAAGGAAAACTATCACCCGCCTCAATCCAGTCATAACCATCCCGCGTTATTCTATTTTTTTTGTTTTTTGGTTTTTCTATTTTCGGGGGAGGCGCAAAATAATCTGCCATGGGCGCCATTCGCAACGATTTTTTTTCTGTGGCAGAAAAAATCGGATTGTCGATTAAAGCCTCTGCCAAGTCTTTTTCAAGTAATTCTTTTTTATGCGGTGTGAGCGGTTGTTCCTGATACGTTAATACGGGTGCTACCTTCGGAATGGATAAAGCAGGGGATACCTTTAATTCGCCGTCAGCATTGTCTTCAATAATTTTGACTTGCTCTGTCGTTTTTTTGTCTTCTTCGACCTTCATTATTATTAATTTTGACTGGATTTCCCGCAATAACTTTAGTAGATCCTGATCATTCAATACTTTGGATAAAATCACAATAAAAGGAACCAGAAAATTCGGACCCACTGACGAAGCGGGTTTCAGAACCCAGTTAGTCAATGTTTGGGCCGATCCAACATAACTCAAATAAAATTCAATATCCTGTCGAAATAATCGTAAGAAATAGCACAACGTATCATGCTGCAATATAAAAGTTCGCACCTGTTTTTTGGAGGCTCTTGATAAGAAAGAAGGAAAAATAGCGCCCGGTCCTAACGTTGCCCATGCGTAATGACTCAATAGATGTCCCCATTTGGCAAACAGCATCACTATTTCTTCCGGCGATTTAGGTTTTTGTAATTTATCATTCAGTCGATTTAACACAATGCGCATGAGTTGTTGCGGCAGGTAAAACAAATTCCAGGTATTTTTTCCCGTTCCCGGTAACCGCTCGTTATGGGCATGAGATACGATAGTGCTCGCTTGTGTGATTAATTCGAAAAAAGCAGCATCGGTACAAATATTACGAACATTGACTCCCCATAAAACCGTTCCTGCCAATATTTCTGCAAGAATGGTTTGCGAAACACCGATACCAAACGCGCGCCACTTATGACGACTGATTTCTTCCGTACGATGTCTTGTGCAGTGTGCTTTTTTGGTGACGAGTATTTCATGTTGTAATTGTCCAGCCAATAACATTCTCGCAAAATAACCCATCCATTCCATGCCTAAAATAAAAGTCGCTGGAATAAAATGTCCCGTATATAACAAACCTAAAGCAAAAAGACTGACTAATTCGATTTTAGATTGTACTCTCTGCGAAATGATATTAACAAAATTCAATGCACTTGGAATAAACATGACTAGCAACAACAGTGAAATAAATTCATTTTGTGAAATTTTTCCGCCGAACTCCAGGATCTCTCCCAAATAAGTAAAAAGCAAATTAAATAGGGAATAAGGAATGCTGGATAACTCTGCCAGATTCACCCGTCGATAATATTCAATGGAATTATAATTCGTTCCTTTGATGACATTAATTTCTTTACAACTGCAGGGCGGGTAATAAATGATGGGTAAAAAGGGCAGAATAGTTTCTTTGGCACGCGACAAACGTTCTCTGACACTGTCTTCAACACCCGAGTCATTCCGCGGCATACCCGCGGGCAAGCCGCGGAAAGACGCTGCGAATAACGTTACGATTTCTTCTGCCAATGCATTGGAAAAATTATCCAGAAAATAATATTGAATAATTTGTTGATGAAGAAAATCGGTGAGTGGTTTTTGTAATTCATCAAATGATTCCGCGGTTATATCTGTTTTTTTGAAAAACTCAATGAAAAAATCATACAGAAATAAAAATAAATTGTTATGAAGGGTTTCAAGGGTTTCAGTTTGTTTGATTGAATAGCGCTTTTGTAATATTTCTGTTAATGCATGGGCGAATTCTTTGGCGGCAAGATGCGGCAACAGTATTTCAATATCTTTTTTTATCACGCGCGGATAAGCTGCCAGGTATACAAGATTGGTTTCTTTACGACGCTGCGCCATTCGACACATCGATGCTATCACAATGGCATAAGGAATCAGCAACACATATTCCATAAAGTCGGGTGATAATTCATAGAATTCCGTTTTTCTAAGCGCCGGAACAAAACGAGCGTAGAGGATGGCTGGAACAAGGTATTGCAGGATATTAGTTTTTGCGGATCGCCAAAATAAATCGCGGGTGTGTTCCGCCTGCAGCAAAAAAACGGGCGCACGAAAAATTTGTTTTGATCCTTGATAAAAATGTTTGGCTGCAGTTGCGATTTGCGTCAAATAACCGGGTTCATGCAGATCGTCTTCTACCAGACGATCTGGTTCCTTTTCTGAATTCCCGATTGAAATCCATGGCATTCGTCTTCTTCCTGATATGATTTCTTAAAAAATATCATGAAAAAATTAAGGGACTATTAAGAAGCGAGTTCAGCAAATACCTTCTCAGCAGCGGTTAACGTTTTTTTTATTTCTGTTACGCCGTGCATGGATGAAACAAATCCGGCCTCAAAAGCGGAAGGTGCTAAATAAATACCTTCTTGTAACATCCCATGAAAAAATTTTTTAAATTGTTCCACATCGCATTTTTTCACATCATCAAATGTTTTAATATTTTTTGTCTCCGTAAAGAATAGTCCAAATAAGCCGCCAACAGCCGTCGTACAAAAAGCAATGCCGTTGGCATTTGCACGTTCGGTTAAACCTTGCATCAATTGCTGAGTGGTTTCTGTGATTCGTTCAAAAAAACCCGGCATTGAAACGAGCGCCAAACCCGCTAATCCTGCCGTCATGGCGACCGGATTACCCGATAAAGTCCCTGCCTGATAGACGGGACCCAATGGTGCAATACACTGCATAATGTCTTTTCGCCCGCCAAATGCACCCACCGGCATACCGCCGCCAATGACTTTACCTAATGTCGTTAAATCGGGTTTCACCTGATAATGGCCTTGTGCACCGCCGAGTGCGACACGAAACCCCGTCATCACTTCATCAAATAGCAACAGACTGCCATATTGATCACAGAGTGCACGCAATCCCGGTAAAAATTCCGGTGTCGGCGGAACGCAATTCATATTACCCGCCACGGGCTCGACAATAATGGCGGCAATATCATCGGGATATTTTTCAAATAACAGTTGCACCGTATCGAGCCGATTATATTCTGCGACCAGGGTATGCTGCACCACACTCTCAGGCACTCCCGCAGAGCTTGGCACCCCTAATGTTAATGCGCCTGAACCGGCTGCTACGAGTAAAGAATCGGAATGACCATGATAGCAACCGGCAAATTTAATGAATTTGTTACGTTTCGTAAAACCGCGCGCCAACCGAATGGCGCTCATGGTAGCTTCAGTGCCTGAATTGACCATGCGAATGGATTCAATGGATGGCATGCATTCACGTATTTTTTCTGCCAGTTGAATTTCGAGTCCTGTCGGCGCACCAAAACTCAAGCCATTTTTAACACAGTCGATAACGGCATGCGTAATGGCGGGATGGGCATGTCCTGCGACCATCGGTCCGAAGGAACCCACATAATCCACATATTCTTTATCATCCACATCAATGAGATAAGCCCCGCGACCCGCTTTAACAAAAACGGGGTCGCCCCCAACGCCATTAAAGGCTCGAACAGGCGAATTGACACCGCCTGGGATACATTGCTTCGCACGAGCAAATAAGACTTTTGATTGGGACATATGAATTCTCCGTTAACATTTTGTATGAGTATGCAGTATAATTGTGCGGCTGATTATAGTTGAAAGTGTGACGGGGAGGAATCAACGTGTCTTATAAACGTTATATGTGTCTCTTGTGTGGTTATATTTATGAAGAAGAAACGGGTTGGCCGGACGATGGCATTCTGCCTGGCACCCGCTGGGAAGATGTCCCGCTGACTTGGCAATGTCCAGAATGTGGCGCAACGAAGGATGATTTTGAGATGGTGACGATTTA
>CAZEEF010000035.1:0-5579 GCA_964511095.1 uncultured Coxiellaceae bacterium
CAGGCGTTGTTGCGTCATTCGTCATCGCGAGCCTCCGAAGGAGGCGTGGCGATCCAGGGTGTAGCCAATTTCAAAAATAATGGCCGCATTCTGGATTGCCACGTCGCACAAAACGCTCCTCGCAATGACGATGTTGCATAAAAAGTGATTTACGCAACAACGCCATTATTAATTGATAAAAAATACCCTCTGCATACTCCTCCTGATCTTTTACTCTATTGTTATATTGTTAAAGCTTAAATAGTTTATTTATCCCATCTTCCTTTGCACACACATAAGCACTGAATGCCATCAGACTAAAACCTGCAACATAACCCGCTGCTTTAAAGAAATGATACCGTTTATCATTTTGTAATGTTTTTTGTCTGTCTTCGGCAATTTCAGCTTCTGTACGTTGAGATTCATTAAAAATTCGATTTAACGCCGTTAGCTGAATGGTGAATCCATTAAAATCAAAAAAAGCACTCTTTCTTTCCGCTTTTTTTCGCACGGCTGCATCACTCATGCCACTCACAGTAAATTCATTTTTTTTCAATGCAGCGCACAGAATACCTGGCATTCGCCCGATAGGACCAACGTACATCGTTTTTTTATTCAAAAAACGATGAGCCACTGCGCCAGAAAATCCAATCAATGCAATCGCAATTCCCTGATAGGTTTTGTCAATGGATGTCATGGGATTACGGAAAATGCCTCTGCTAACAGAATGCTCGTCAGAGTAAGTAGACCCAACGCAAATTAACATGTCTTTATATTGCGAAACAAATCGTTTGAGTGTGCTTATTTCGTTTGGGAGTATCGTTGTTTTATGAATAAAAAATGAAGCCTCTTTACAGGCATACACGAAGTAATCACCTACCGAAGTGTGTAAAAAAGCAGAACCTCCCGCCGTATCATGTAAGTCAGCTCTTTTTTCATTTTTTGAATGAAACCCATTTTTACCCATCCATTGGATAAAATCTTTTAATTCTTCATCTGAATAGCCTGAAAATTCTTTAATATCATCTAATGGGCACCACATAGATCTTGTTTCTACATTCCAACTCAAATGAGAAGCTTCCGCTGTGAATGCATAATTATCTGAACCAATGGGTTCAATATAATGTGTCATGTAGGTTAATATTCCACATCGAGCATTGCCTGTCACCCAAGCAGAATTAACCTGCCGAATGTATTCATCAATGTAGGGTTTATTTTTTTCTGTGATTAATTCCATTCTAAGATAAATCGTTTCACCCGATTGAGCTCGACTTTCACTCACAAACACATGCGGTTCAATTTGATAAATTTCTTTATCGATTTCATCACTTTTTATTTCGTTATTTAATCTGGCATTCGCCATACTACCCATTCCGTTTGAGAAACCCATCCATAAAATCAATCAACGCATCGACTCCTTCTTCTGGCATCGCGTTATACAGACTGGCCCGAATGCCGCCCGCCAATCGATGTCCTTTTAAATTTGTCAAACCGGCTTCTGTCGCTGATTTTAAAAATACATCCGTGAGATTTGCATTCGTTAAATTAAACGGTACATTCAGAATGGATCGACTATTTGGATGCACACTGTTGATATAAAAATTAGGATGACTATCAATAAAGCCATATAATTTTTCAGCCTTTCGCTGATTTAATTTCGCAAAATAATCCACCCCACCTTTACGTTTCATCCAGGCCAACACTAATCCGGCGATATACCAGGCATAAGTGGGTGGTGTGTTATAAAACGATTTATTGTCAGCCGCTATTTTATAAGAATACAACGTAGGCGTGCCTGGCATGGGTTCCTGAATCAAATCATCCCGTACAATAGCAATCGTAATACCGGCCTGCCCAATATTTTTTTGAGCACCCGCATAAATCACACCGAATCGACTGACATCGATGGGTCTCGATAAAATCGATGACGTCATATCCGCCACTAAAGGGATATTGCCTGTTTGTGGAATTTCATGAAACTCAATGCCTTCAATGGTTTCATTGGATGTGTAATGCACATAAGACGCTTCTGGATTTAAAGACCAGTTTTCTGGCGATGGCGCATGCACTAATGAATGGGAAATGTTGGTTTTTGCTGCAATATTGATGTGGCCATAGCGTTTCGCTTCATCGATGGCTTTCTTCGACCAGATACCGGTATCCACATAATCTGCCGTTTTATGTTGATCCATTAAATTCAATGGAACCATTGCAAATTGCGTGGAAGCGCCGCCCGCAAAAAATAAAACATGATAATTGTTTGGAATCGACATTAAATCGCGAAGATCAGCTTCTGCCTGTTCCGCCACTTCCTTAAATTCCGGACCCCGATGACCGATTTCCATAATAGACATGCCTGTATCATGCCAATCTAACATTTCAGCCTGCGCTTGCAATAAAACTTCTTCCGGCAACATGGCCGGTCCTGCATTGAAATTAAAAACGCGTTTCATAAAATCTCCCAACAGGCGATGGATGCTAATGGGTGGCAATACTGCCAAAGATTCGTTATGATTACAACGAGGAAATACCGTCATTTCAAAACAGGTAAATGCTATGACAACACCTGAAATGATTCAATTCATTGTCGCCATGACTATCATGATGAATCCACTCGGTTCACTTTCCATTTTTCTTGATCTAAGCCGCAAAACATCCCTGGTCGAACAACGCAAAGCAGCCCGTGAAGCAACAGCAGCCATTTTCCTCATCATGTTGCTCACCCTCTGGAGTGGTCGCGAAGTATTACTATTATTTGGCATCACGATTCCCGCTTTTCGCTTTGCTGGCGGCATTATTTTATTAATCATGGGCTTTTCAATGTTACAGTCGAAAGAAAGCCCTGTCAGTCACACCTCAGCAGATGATGCAGCCGCCAGAGAACGCCAATCCATTGGTATTGTGCCGATTGCCTTACCTGTCATTGTCGGGCCGGGTACCATGAGTACGATTATCATCGCCGCGAGCGACCATCCCGAGCTCACCAATAAAGCCTGGATGTCTGTTATCTGTATATTGTTAACCCTCGTCATGGGATTGATGCTGTACTACGCAGCAGCGATTGCTAAAACAGTGGGTGCATCCGTGATTAAAGTCGTTACGCGTATTATGGGTATGATTATTATGGCGATTGCGGTGGGTATGTTGGCGGATGGCTTAATTGGACTTTTGCCGGTTTTACGTTAATGTCATAAGGAATTATGCATTTTGATATATTAGAAATTATATTATTCGTTTTTTTTATCGCACTGTTTGTAACAGTGATTTTTCGTCAATTAAAACTTTCCGTTATTTTAGGTTATCTGCTCGTCGGCGCACTCGTCGGTCCCCATGCACTCGGTATCGTGCCTGACACACCCCGAATCAATGAACTGGCTGAATTTGGTATTGTGTTTTTAATGTTTACGATTGGTTTGGAATTTTCAATACTGAAATTATTTTCATTGCGACTTTCTGTGTATATCACAGGCGCGCTCCAAATTTTATTGAGCGTCATTCTCACCACTTTCATTGGGAAATTATTGGGAATGACGACACTCGGCGCCATTGTCATCGGCAGTATTGTTGCCATGTCTTCCACCGCGATTGTGGCTAAACAATTAAACGATCAACTCGAACTACATTCACCGCATGGTTTATTTGCACTCGGCATTTTATTGTTACAGGATCTCGCTGTTGTATTATTAATTATTCTCATTGCGGGTTTAAACAGCACGCGTCATGATAATTTAGCCATTATTTTAGTATGGGCATTGATCAAAGGCATTTTTGCTATCTCCATTATATCCGCAATGGGCCACTGGCTCTTGAAACCCCTCTTCCGATTAATTGCTAAAACACGCGCCATTGAATTATTTACGTTAACCGTTTTATTGGTCACATTAAGTTCCGCCTGGATTACCAATATGCTGGGATTATCCTTTGCACTCGGCGCTTTCTTGGCTGGCATGATGTTGGCAGAAACGGAATTTCGCCATCAAATTGCCGTGGAAATACGGCCTTTTCGCGATATTTTGTTAGGATTATTTTTTATTACGATTGGTATGTTAACGGATGTCAGTCAGTGGTATCACACGTGGGTCTGGATTGCATTACTGTTTCTGACATTAACCGTCGGTAAAATGGGATTAATTACCATACTCGGCTATCTCACGGGCAATACGTTATCCGTTTCCTGCCGCACAGGACTTATTTTGGCGCAAGGCGGCGAATTTGGTTTTGCATTATTGACGCTGGCATTGAATGAAAAAATATTGCGGCCCGAATATGGGCAAGTCGCATTAGCAGCGTTGTTATTAAGTATTGCACTTTCGCCCATTCTCATTCGATTCAATAAACAAATCGCCCATTTTTTATTATTCAAAGCAAGCAAAGATGAAGATACTATCAGTGAAATGCGAGTATTACATGCCGCAAAACGCTTCAACCAGCATATTATCATTTGCGGTTATGGCCGCGTGGGACAGCATATCGCACACTTGCTGGATAAAGTGAACTCGCCCTATATCGGATTGGATCTTGATTCCGAACTGGTAAAAAAAGCCAAATTAGCGGGCGATAATATCATTTATGGTGATCCGACTCACCCGGAAATTCTGGAAGCCGCTCAATTAAAATACGCGAAAGTGTTAGTGATCAGTTTTAACGATTTACGCGCAGCGCTTCGCATTTTAGGCATGGTCAGAGCAAAATACCCAACACTGCCTGTACTGGTACGCTGTCATGATGAACATGAATTATCAATATTAAAAGAACATGGCGCCACACAAGTCATTGCTGAATTATTTGAAGAAAGCCTCACATTGTCCCATCATTTGTTGCAATTTATGAATATTTCCCCGCAAAAAATAGCTGAAATCATGCAGGAAGTCCGCAGTAAAGATTATGAAATATTGAAAAAAGTCTTTGTGGGCAGCTTCGATGAAGAAGCCCGTCTGCTGCCTGACAATCAAGACTAGTTTAAGGTTTTCTTAATATATCTTTGTTAAATTCAAAGTAATGTAGAGATACCAATGGGTAAAAATAATGCTATCAGCAGGAACACCCGATAATCAAAAAGCCGTGCCTACAGCTGAAAAACCCGCTGATGTGGATACATCCGATAGTGAAGAATTTGAATTAGATATACTACCCACACATCCTGTTGGACATCGTCCGCTTTCCGATTTTAAAGTCACTGAAACAAAAGCACCCAAAACATCACACGAAGTCGTTGAAATTATAGAAAACGATACCCATAAAAAATATTATTACAAAAAAACGTCTGAAATCATGGGCGCTTTGGAAGCAGCGGCCACATGGGCTTACAGAATGCTTGTCCCTCATCATGTGATGCCCGCTTATGCACTTTATAACGGAAAAAAATGTGAAGGGGTTGCTTCGGAAGGAATCCCGAATTTTAAATCACTGGCAGTAGACAGCTTAAAACCATTTGATCTGGATTTTTCTTATCTTGGAAAAACGCCCAGTGAGCAATTTGAAAAAATACAAATTCTTGAAAAACTGGATGCGGTCTTTCGAAAAATAAAAAATGATGTGGAAGAAAAAGAATTAGCCGTATCCATTAAATTAAAACTATTGGAAGAAAAAAGAAAGCAAAT
>CAZEEF010000035.1:5679-13722 GCA_964511095.1 uncultured Coxiellaceae bacterium
AAGAATTAGCCGTATCCATTAAATTAAAACTATTGGAAGAAAAAAGAAAGCAAATAGAAAAAGAAATTTCTGATAAAAGAAAGGAAATAGAAAAACAATTTAATGCATTTAACGATTCGGAAACGTTTGTTATTGTTGAAGAGGGTGTGCCCTCAACAAATGCAGATGACGAAGCAAGACGATTACAAAAAGAACTTAAAAAGCATAACCTGAAAACACAAAAATTATTAAATGAATTTGATGAAAAAAAACAACAATTAGAATTAAAACAAATCAATCTTGTCCGCAAAAAAAATAAATTTTTTGAAAACACCTATATTAAGCATAAAATTGCACCCGAAGATTTCAATAAATACCGAATCATCAAAGGCCTTTCGAATGCATTAACACCCCGATGGATCTATATTGAGGATGATTTTCATCGAAATAATTTCAATAAATACGGTCTTGGCATCGATTTTGATATGTCATTTTGGCCTTTGTTTAATGATTACAAAAATAAACGCCTGTCGGATAGAGTACTTCGAAATCCAGGCTTGCATCATCTGATAGTCAGCATCAACGACATTATCAATTTTCCAGATACAGAAAATTTTCTTCCTTATTTTTGGCCAACCAGCCAAACAAAAAGTGCTTCCATATCAAGCACCACCAATATTATTAAATCCGTTCAATCAATGCTTGGCTTGCCTGATAATAATTATGAAATCAAAGACAATGAATTATTCAAACAATTAAAAAATCATCCTGTCTTTAAATACCATAAATATGTCAATATGACAAAATGCATTCTGACATCAACCCATATTATTCGACAAAATGCGGAAAAACATATTCCACCTGATATTATCCATATATTTAATGGCAAAAAAGATTATTTAATCAATCATTTTATCAATCTGCATGAATCAAGAGTCAAAGCTTTTAAGAATGCATTAATCTTGATACCTGAATTTCATGAATTTTTCATAGAAAACTATGAAAAAATTGCTGAAGAATTCGTAAAAGATTTAAAAGAACAGGGAATCACTTATTCAGCTGATGATTGTGAGGAAATCAGATCATTGCTTGAAGCGAGAGAAGAAAAAGAAATAAAAATCAATGGCTCCCATTCACCGCTTTCACAAATAAAAACCGTTTCAAAAACAATTTTAATTGCCATTGATAACCAAAAAGAAGCATGGGCTGATAAAGTCAAGAATTCGTCAGTGAACCACACCCAATTCATTAAAAATCTTCAAGGAAAACTAGGGATATATGCACCCTCTGAAGGTTATTTGACTTCCATTTGGAGCGGCATGTGGGGAACAAAAACGGCCGCACCTGAAGAGAAGGCGATAGCCGAAAAAATACTGAAAGAGTCGTTTACGCTGCCCGGATTTATTGAGCAAAACAGGAATGCCATGGGTGGTCATATTTATCTGTCTGCCATGAAAAAAATGTATGATAGCATTCATGCTGAAGTAGACTCTTTCAGAAAAAAAGAGAATCCTGAAACAAACAACGAACCCACAGGCATTTATAAAGATTTATTTGATCTCAATGCATTGTTAGAAAAATATTTACCAAGCGAGATGTTAAACGCTGCTGTTGTGTCTGATCAGCAAGCGCCGAGCGCAGCGCCAGGGCGAGCGTCGCTCGCCCCTACCCAGGGTAATCCGTCAGTCAGGACGCGTAGCCCGTCGCCCTGCTGAAATCGCATCATGCTTCCAGTTTTTTATATTTGATCCGATGCGGTTGTTTCGCTTTATCACCCAAACGACGCAAACGGTCTTCTTCATAATCCGTGTAATTACCCGTGAAAAACGTCACACTGCTATCGCCTTCAAATGCTAAAATATGCGTTGCGACACGATCTAAAAACCAACGATCATGTGAAATGACCATCGCACAGCCTGGAAAACCTAAAATCGCTTCTTCCAACGCACGTAATGTTTCAACATCCAAATCATTTGTCGGTTCATCGAGTAACAATACATTACCACCGCTGCTTAATAATTTCGCCAAATGAACTCGATTACGCTCACCACCCGACAAATCCTGAATAAATTTTTGTTGATCTGTTCCCTTGAAATTGAAACGTCCGACATACGCACGTGAGGGTGTTTGATAATTTCCAATCGTCATGATATCCATACCGCCAGAAATTTCTTGCCACACGGTATTTTTTCCATTGAGTGAATCGCGACTTTGATCGACATAAGCTAATTTCACTGTTTCACCCAACCGAATTTCCCCGCTATCGGGCTGTTCAATACCCATGAGCATTTTAAATAAAGTGGATTTACCCGCACCGTTTGGTCCGATCATTCCCACAATAGCACCTTTCGGAATACTGAAGCTTAAATTTTCAAATAACAGACGACCATCAAATCGTTTACTCAAATCCGTTACGTCAATGACTAACTCACCCAATCGTGGACCCGGTGGAATATACAATTCTTGTGTTTCATTGCGTTTTTGAAATTCTTGCGAAGATAATTCTTCAAATCGCGCAAGACGTGCCTTGCTTTTCGCATGTCGACCTTTGGGATTGGTGCGAACCCATTCCAATTCGGCCTTCATTGCTTTGGTATGCGCTGTCTCCTGACGCTCTTCCTGCTCCAAGCGTTTTTCTTTTTGATCTAACCAGGCTGAATAATTCCCTTCATACGGTATACCTTGTCCACGATCTAATTCCAGAATCCAGCTCGCCGCATTATCCAGAAAATAACGATCATGCGTCACTGCAACAACAGTACCGGGGTATTCATGTAAAAAACGTTCTAACCAAGCCACACTTTCTGCATCCAAATGGTTGGTGGGTTCGTCGAGTAATAACATATCGGGCTTGGATAATAACAAACGGCATAATGCAACACGTCTGCGCTCACCGCCCGATAATTTCGTCACATCCGCTTCCCATGGCGGCAAACGTAGTGCATCCGCTGCAATTTCTAATTTTCGTTCCAGTTCCCAACCATTGATGGCATCAATTTTGGTTTGCAACTCGCCCTGTTCTTCCAGCAATTGATTCATTTCATCATCGCTCATCGGTTCAGCAAATTTCATGCTGACTTCGTTGAAACGATTTAGGATGGCCATGGCATCACCCACGCCTTCTTCAATATTGCCTCGCACATTTTTATTGGGATCCAACTGAGGTTCTTGCGATAAATACCCTATTTTGATATCCGATTGCGGCCGCGCTTCACCGACAAATTCTTTATCAATCCCCGCCATAATTTTCAATAAAGACGATTTACCCGAGCCGTTTAATCCCAATACACCAATTTTCGCGCCGGGATAAAACGACAACCAAATATTTTTCAGAATTTCTTTTTTCGGCGGGACCACTTTGCCCACGCCTTGCATCGTAAAAATGAATTGTGCCATGTGAAAGCTCTTTTTAAATGAATGAAGTAAGCGGGTAATATGCCACATAAAACAAAAGAGTAAATGAAAATATATGGTTAATTTTTGCTCATTTGAAGGTTAAAAAAAACAATTAGTTATCTAATTTGCATGCTACAAACCCTTATATAGTATATATTATATTCAATATGCTATAATTAGGTTAATTATTATAATTTTCATAGACTACGAGGCGTGGTATGCCACATCAATTATTAATCCGTCCCGAGACCGCTTCTCTGAACGATGTTATCCAGGCCATACAGAGTTTGCATCAGCTTGACGCCCAAAGCGCAGAAAACAAAGATGATTTAGAAAAATTACAATCACTTCTAGTCAGTAAATTAAAAGAAACATTTCTACAGAAAGATTTAAGTACGACTCTTAAGAATCGTATTCAAGCTCTTAAAACTCTTCCACAAATAAGTGAACTCATTATCGAAGTGATCAAATCAAATGATAAAAAATCAGCGATACTGTTTCTACAAGCGATTAATGATCGTTATCTACGACGCAAGATTCTACAAATCAATACGGCTCTCTATAATCCTGAGAAAATAAAAGAGATTGAAGATGTACTGAACCAATTGAAAAAAATGTTAAGTGATAAGGCCCAATTAGCAACCCGCGCAATAAACGGTGAATTTGCCGCGATTAAAAAAATCCCGAAAGAACCTAATGGGAAAGGCATGATGTTGCATGCTTTTGCTTATATTCTTGAGAAAAATGAAGAAGATTTAAAATGGATTAAAAAACGCCAATTTAGAAGAAAAAAAGAGGATGACCAAAAAGCGTTGCTTTGGTTAAAAGATTATTTTGTAGAAAATCTTGATGCAATCATTGAACTTAAGACGAAATATCCACTCGATCCGTCAGAACTTATTCTCCTCCATATGCAGAAGACTGAATATGCGAATATTGCTCGATTCAAGCAAAGCCTAATATCATTCATGAAAGAAGAACAGTGCTTTCATGAAGCGCAAATCAAAGAAGAAATGTATCGAAGACAAGCCATAGTCAATCAAATACTCGCAGCAGAAAAAAACAGATCAGAAGAAAAAACAATAAATTCTCCGTCTGAAGACCAAAATGCCTTATGTCGTGATATGGAAATGCTTTTAGATAGACATAAAAATAAATTAAAAAATGTTATCGAGAAAGAAAGCCATTTTTCCAACTTAATAATTAACTATCTGGTTTTACTCATGCAGCATCCAGAAAAAGCTATGAAAGATGCAAAAATCGAAGACTTGTTAGGGCAACTCGTTTTTGAGGAAAAAAAAGATGCCGGCTTGATTTCTTTCGAGAGCAAAATAGACGAAGCCGTTAAAGCACTGCCACAAGAAAAAAGAGACAAGGCTTTTATTGCACAAATATATAATACTAATCCAGTCGTATCAGATAAATTGCAACTTGGACACATTTCTTCATCGGTACTCATCCAAATGATCGTCAAGTGTCCGCAAGATGAACGTTGTCTCTATTACCTTGAAAAATTTCTTTCCCAGGAATACGATCCTGTCCTGCTGATAAAACTGCTTAAGGATGCTCTTCACTATTCTTTAACTCAGCATTTGAGTTATCATTATAATTATCGGTTACGAGATATATTTTATGGTATTATTAAAAATATAAAAGACAAAACAGATGAAAAAAATAAAAACATTCTCCAAGGTCTTGAACCTAAGGAAATTCAAAAGATCGAAGGAATACTGGATTGTATGACGGTTGATATGCTTAACTTTATATCATCTGTTCCTGAGTTACGTGATGCAGCTTTAATGCATTTAATTTTAAAGAATAAAGGTGAGAATGACGGTGAAAGAACGGCCCTGAAGAAGCTACTTGACCAATTATGTAAAACACCCACTGAGCTTGAAAATAAATCCAGTCAAGATGACAGATTCACAAAGTCACAAATAGATCATATAGGAGAGCTAGTAGCCATTGTATTAAAGGATCCTACTAGTAGCTATTACAGATACAATGTCGTCATGACGTATGTTAAAGAAAAAAAAATAAAAGGTTTGAGTCAAGTGATCAGAAAATTTCTTTCACAAGAACAAATTGATCATATTTTTATTTCAGAGCGCAAGAAAAGAGATTTTAATGACATTGACATTTTTGTCGATTGCGTTAGTCAAAACGTATTATTTGAAGAATATCGACTGGCTTCTTCTCTTTATACCAGAGCGCACTTAAACTCAAAATTTGAATTTTATTTTGAAAGTATCCTAAAACTATATCCACCCACTGGTGAACTGTATGATTTCTTTGCTGAACATCTGTTAAATTTTACGAATAACTCTCAAAACTGGCGGTATGTCGAACGATTTTTGAATGAAGTGCAAAATCATAACCGTTCTGCTCTCGGTAAATTTTTATCATCTGCAATAAAAGCCCATCAACCAAAGATCGTTCAGTTGTTAATTGATAAAAATGCAGATATAAGTTACAACATAAGTTCTGACAACAGTACTCTTCCATTGTATTCTGCACTTCTACAGAAAAACCCTGTCATCATTGATAAATTGTTAACCGCCATTCAAGATGAAAAATCCTTTGAAAAGATCAAAAATTTTGTGACACGTGATATGCCTGCTATCTTTTCTTATCTCGATCAAAACGATACTGCTTGCTCTTTCAGAATATTTGATATTTTTGCAAATCATATGAAAAACAATCCTACACTCATTAATAGTGTTACAAAGGATTTTTTACAAAACGCCCTATTAATTTGTCTTTTCTACTCGAAAACGCCAGATGAGACTGAACCCTATCTTCAGAAACTTCTTCAAAAATCTTCTCATATCAATCTAAATCAAAAGTTTTTGGTTGATAAACTCACCGAAAATATTAAATCAAGCGATTGGCATTTATTCGAATTACTTGCGTTAAAAATGGCTGAAAATGCAATTGTCCAAACCGAAGAAAACAGACACACACTAGGAAAATTTTTAATAAATGCAGTGGCAGCACAGAATGAAAGAGTCGTAGAATTACTATTAAAAGCAAATGTTGGAGTAACCTGGGTGAATCAGTATAAAACTGCAGCCCATTTTGCCGTCACCACTAATAATCCTAGTATATTGTTGAAACTTCTTGAAGCAGGAGCTGATCCTAATAAGGAAGATACCGTATACACTTCACGCGGCAATACACCCTTATTACTGGCATTGAAACAGGAACCTATCAATAAAGAAATGATAGAGATTCTATTAAATAATCGAAAAATTAAACTGGATGATAATACGCTTAAGAGAGCACTTCATTATGCTATCGAACAAGGAAAAAATGACATTGTTGAGTTAATAGTGAACAATAATAATGTTCATATTGATTTAAATCAATCTATTAAAATGTATGATTATGATCAATTAGTCACTCCCATGCTATTAGCGATTCAACATGATAATGTTAAAGTGATAGAATTTTTATTAGGTAAAGGTGTTATTCTAAAAGAAAACGAGTTAAGCACAGCTCAAAAAGAGCACCCCAATCTACTTGAATTATTACCACCTGTTTCAGAAAAAACGAAAATTGAATTGCAAAAACTATTCCATCCAGTGTCTTATTTATCTCTAGAAACTTTTTTGACACACTGCAAACAAGATGGAAAAAGCACTTCCGTTAAAAACATTTTATTATATGTTATGTATAATCCCGAGGAAAAAACTGAAAATAAAATTGCATTCATCAGAAAATTAGTCATCCATAATAAATTGAATTTATCAGCTTCAGAACTTCGAGAGGTTGTCTTTGCCAAGAACGAACGCGGTGAACCTCTACTCAATTCACTTTTCAGAGAAGACATCTTTAACAAACTCACACCGAACGATATCGAAGAATTCTTTATCAACAATCCATTAAAATGGGATGCTGACTATATTAAACAGTTGCTCCGCATTCGAATGCCAAATGGAGACACCATTTTACATCAGCTTTTAAAAGATGATAATCAAACATTCAGCAACCTGGATCAACATAAACGATTCACTCTTATTTATTATTTGGTAAGCAGAGGTGCCGACCCTCACTTAACAAACTATTTGGGTGTTTCACCTGCATTTCTTGCATTAGCCAAAAACGAATTCCTCATAGAGCAGTATCTGAATATCATAGACAATACAGCGCAAGAAAATTTTTATAAAAATCTACGTTTTAACATACAGGACTCAGAAAGCAAATTGAAAGCGGGCCAGAAAAACGTTTTGCGAAGCAACATAGCGCGTGCGATGCTCGGTGATCCTATAGCCATTCAAGAAATGGCTGACTATTATACTCAAAATACATTGGCAAAAAAATATGGAAGAGCTCTACTGATGCATGTTTGTGGTTATATTACAGGCACGGACGAAGAAAAAATTGAACATGGGAAATATATTCAGGGATGCACATTTGGTTCTAAACTGGGAGACAAAAAAACGTCTTTAGTGCGTTTACAAAACTACTTAACAGGGAATAATAATTTGATGATGGAAGAAATGAGAAGACTTAAAAATCATTATCCTTATCTTGATCCGATCACTATTGTGTTATTTCAATTAAATCAAACCTATTATGCAAATCCTCAGGATTTAGCCGCTATTGAGAGAATTTATAAAGCGTTGGGATCGTTCTTGAAAGATTTGGGTTATACACCAGAACAAA
>CAZEEF010000036.1:0-13522 GCA_964511095.1 uncultured Coxiellaceae bacterium
AGAAATTTACTATTGAGTGATCACTGATAACTTCGTTTAAAATTACAAGCAACTCATCGACTAATTTTTCTTTTTTCCCAACTAACAAACGTTCCTGCTGCATTGCGCGATCATGATTTGATCTTACTCGAATAGCTTTTTCCCGAGCATTTTCACTTGCATCCAATATATTCCGCCAATTAGGTGTAATTTTTTCTTCTATTCCCCGTTGAACTGCTGCTTCAGCTGCCATTCGGGCTTCTTCTGCAATTCGATCTTCTTCCTCTTTTCGAGCAGCCTCGATTCTAGCCGCTTCTCGCGCTTTTTTTACTGTCTCAGCACGTTCTAAAAGCGCCTGTGCATCGTTTCTTGCTTTATCATACGGAAGTTTACTCACTTTCAATTTGAAAGCTGCAAAAGCGTCTGTTTTAGAAAGCCGTGTTCCATCTGCATCTTGTTTATTTTCTTTTTCGTTATCTTTAATAAATTTGCTTACTTCTCCATGGCCTCTCATCAAACTTGTATGTTTAACAGAGACTTTCTGTAACAATGAATCAAAATTTTCACCTGAATTTATTAAAGCCGCCTCCAGTTTCGCTGAATTTTTCTTTAAAGAATCATGTACGTTGACTAATCTAGCATAACGCTCATCGAGTGCCTCTCTATTTGAAGCAGCCATTCTACTCATTTCTGTTGGCAATTCATCCCTGCGTGTGGCCACATTTCCTATATTTTTGGCAAGTTTATCCAATTCAACATTAAATCTCTTACTCTCTGTTTCAACTTGTGCGTGCAATTTTTGAAGCTGTTTAACATGCACGTTGTTTGGAATATTTTTATCTCTCTGAATTAAAAAATTTCCTTTTGCCTGTACGGTTAGAACAACATAGCTAGGAAGTCCCAATTGATTGGTAGCAGACACGTACTCACCGAGCTGATCGGAAATATTTTGATTCTTCAACCAATATGTTTTACCTGTTGTATTACTTGCCGTATGCAACAAAACACGATTTGCATAGTCAATTAAATCGGACAATGGCATTTGTTCTAATCTGTTTTCATTGGAAATAATCAATTGAGATTTATTTCCTTTATCTTGTTTTTCACTGCATTCTAAAACCGACGATTTCTGATTTATTTTTTTCAGTACTTCACTTATAGAGGCTAGATTGTATTCATCATAATAACAATTAAGACTTTGTTTTATACCTTCTATAATGGTTTGTTTTAAATTGATTAAATCAGTTTCGTCTTTTTTTACTTCGGAAGAAAATGATTCGACCTGTGTAGATAGTTTATCTATGTCAGCTAAAAGAATATTCAATTGATCGATGGAGGCGCTAATAAGCTGTTTATATGTCTCCTCACTTGTTCTAGCTTCACTAATGTCATCAGCTGACAAATAAGGCAAATCATTTGCAGAAATTTCTACTGAATGACTTTTATTCAAATCACTCTGTGCATCAGCTAATAATCTTCTAGCATTTTCATTTGATAGTGATAATTTTTGTTTTAAAGATTGTATAGCATCTGCTAATGCACTGCTTGTTGCTGCATTGATTTTCGACGAAGCTGGAAAATACGTCAAATTTTGCGCATTTTCTGTTAATTCCGACGGAATAAATTTCAATACTTCTGGTAGTTCTGTTTTTTCTTCCTCTCCTGTAGTAGAAGCTTCGGAAGTTGATGATGACGTCGATGTCTCTTCTGACCTGCTGTTTGTGGCAACAGAATCTGATGTTCGCGTTCCTGATTTCGATGCAGTTTTTGTTTTATCGTTCGAATGAGAAACTACAGTCGCTTCTCCCTGCAATGATGGTTGTTGTAAACATCCTTTACCTTCTGTAGGTATTACCGTACTCAATCGCTGTAACGGCTTTATTACAGGAGTGGACTCTGGCTGTTTGCTTTTTTCAGACAATGGTTGCATAACTTGTGTGGCATTCTTGTCTACAACAGTAGTCGACACAACAATCTGTGGTATTACAACTTTTGTCGCTGCTTGCGATTGACTTGTTTTAGGTGATGGATTTAGGATTTCTTGCCATTTTTTAAGTAATAAAACATTTTTTCTTGTTGGACTCATTTGATGAGTTGCAACAAAATGAAGGAGCTCAATATGGCGTTGATCGATTTGAAATTGAATCTTTTCTTTGAACGCACCCCAGTTCGCCAGCAATGCATCTAAATCTTTTTTTAATACTCGCAACGTTTCACATTTTTTAACTGTGTTATTTATTTGTTTTTCAAGCGCAATCCAATGCTCAGTTTTACCATATTGTTCTTCATTTGCTTCACATTCGCTTTGTAAATGCTGCAACTGTCCTTCTATACTTTGAATCTGCTCATCCACAGCAGCCTGTAACTGTTTAATTTTATGTTCTTTTTTGTTCTCAGAAATAGCGACAGCTTTTCGCAATAGTGATTGACAACTTTCATCAGGTGTAGATTTAGGCGTTTTGTCATTTTCATCCTGTGGAGATGAGATTTTTTTTGATAAATCACTGTCCATCCAGGAAGTTGTGTTCTCGATGTAACTTTCTATATTTTTATCTTCGGCAACAGCATTATCAATCTGTCCATCAATTATTTTTAATCTAGCGGCTATTTCTTCGATTTTAGTTTTGCTTTCTTTCTCTTTTTCACGAAAAAGATGTGCTATCTCGTCAAATCTAGGTTGAAATCGTGTAATCGATCCTTGTAATGCGATTAATTTTTGTTTTTCTATTCCTATCTCGCGATCTAACTTGGCAATAGCTACAACTTGTTTATTTTTCTTGTCAGCCAACTCTTTTCTGCGCAGAGGGATATTAGCCAGTCTTTGGCCTTGTTCTGTAAGTCGAATAGAAAGTTTGCTTGAATCTTTTGACTCAGCTGACTCAGCAAGAGAAAGATAATCGCTCATACGGGGAGCACCTATTGCATCACTCACTTTTTTAACCAGGATTTGACCAATAGTAAGATTATCTAACTTAGATGCACGAGTAACAAGCTGTTCTAATGTATAATTTATAGTTGAATCTTCTAACTTTAAATTCTTTTTTAAAACTGTTTTTACATTTTTCAAACATTCTTCAGCAACCATAAATTGAAATGCGGCAAACTCTTCTTCACTTGTTGTAATCTCAGAATTTGCAACCTGAATACTTATGTAGGCTTGAGTTATCGCATCTGAAACATTGGGCTCTAAGATGCTTGTTTTCAACTCTTCAGGTAATGAAGAGCGTTGTTCGGAAACCCCAGTAACTTGTACGAGATAGTCATTGTGGACACGCGAGAGAGCCTCAAATTGCTCTGAAAGATTATCGACTGTCAGAACAGTACTTTTTGTATACCCTCTAGCACTAAAACCTGGACGTCGTTGCATAACCCACCCTCTCAACTTTTAATTTCATATAATCATAGTTATACAGTCATGAGCTTAAGAAAAACTTAATTTCTCTTTAAATGTAGAAATATTTGTCATAAAATTAAATTATTTATAATAAACAATAAGTTATACTAATTTTGGTTTTGAGGGTTTCGTAGAAAATTCAAGCTTTTCGATTGATTTTGATACAGATTCAAACATTTCATTCTCAAGAACTTCTATCAAATAGAGTAATTTATCTTCTGTAAGCACCAATTTTTTATCATTCAACAAGTTATCGATTGCCAAATACAAGGCCGTGGTTGGCTTTTCATTATCATTTTCACCCAACCTTTCCTGCATCCTCAAACAGGCCAATTTGACTGCTTCCCGCTTATTTGAACCGTCTTCATTCAATTTATTCAATTCAATCCAAGCCTTATAAACTCCTCTGGGCACTGGAAGATCATTGATTTTTGAACCATCAATCACAGACGTTTTACCACCCACTTGCCTGCACCAAAATCGCTTAATATTCTCATCACTCAATACTACCTTCAAAATCGCATATAACTGATCAATCTGTCTTTCTTCCGCCTGTTTTAAAAATTGATTCGCTTGAAGTAAGGCCTCATTATAAGCCGGATAAATGTGTTTCTGATAGTGTTCTTTGATAGCCAAATAGCGCGTGCCGCGGTGCGTATCATATTCTTTTTCCTGGGCAAAAATGGATGCAAATTTCATGCTTTCATTAACAGCTTGTTTTGCATTTTCTATTTGAGCTGCATCGCTGTCCGATTCCGTCAGCCATTTTAATAAAATTTGAATGTTTGATTGGACGGTAGTTAATTCATGCTCGAGTTTGTTGAGTTTTTCAATATTTTGCTGCTTGACCGATTCGAGTTCTTTGACTGTTTTGCTTTGAGATTCATGGGCTAATTCATTGATATATTCGGGCGAAAACAATTCTCTGATTTCTTCAGAAGTTATCATCAACCGATGAGATAATAATTCCCCGAGCGACATATATTCTATGACCTGTCTATTTAATTCGAGCAGTTTAACGCGTTGAGCTTAAGAGAGACTTAACGCGGAGACAGGACTCTTACGTTAAAATCCAGATTTCCCTGTAAATGGATGGACATTTCTTTTTTGATAATTTGACGCAATGCAGCTATTTTTTCTTCGTCAATTACCAAATTTTCACCTTCCAGAAATTGAGTGGCAGCACCATAAAATGCAATCTGATCCTTTCCTTCATCCCGTAAATGAGCGCATATTTTTTGAACGATGTCGGTTTTAGTGGGCGACGGTTTTTCCTCTTCTAATTTGTTTAACGCCATGCGTGCCTGATAAATACCTCGCGGCACCAAATAGCAAACACCGCGCACCTGAATCGTATAAAGATTCCAAAAAGCCAGCCAGACAGGTTTTCCCCATTTATTTTCGATGGCAGCATCCATCAATGCGGCTTGTAACAGTTCAAATAGTTGATCAATCAAAGGCATTTTTTTGCTTTCCGCTAATGATTCAGACGCATGGTCATTCTCGGGTAAAGCAGAATCCGGTTTGTCATCGTCGGGAACATGGGCATCACTGATTGCAGGTTGGATTTTAAATATCTTTTTTTGATGTTCATACACCGTGGCTGTCGCACGGGCTTCTTTAATGAGCTTTACTTTCAACGCGGTAATTCTTCGTTCCAATGCAATATCCACATTCAAATTGGATTTCGCAACAGCCATTTTTTCATCTGCTAATTTTTTTAACTCAATCATGTCGTTATAAAATTTATTATCGGTTTCCTGCGATGCTAATTCATTTTCAACAAAATTTTTTGTTTGCGGCACCAGGGTGAGCCAATAATATCCCCCCGTCATGATCCATCGCTCACAACGCAGGTAATCCCCAAACTTTCGATCAACAACTGATTGATTATGCAATTCCACTAAAATCAAATGACAATTTTTCACCCCCGTTTTTTCAACAGCCCACATCACCTCATTGGCACGTTGAATTAACTGTGGAAAGGCCATTTGATCTAATGCATCAGAAAAAACAAGCTCTGTTCTATTCGTTTCAGATTTATAAGAAATTTGAGTTGCATGAATGAGGGAAGAAAGACTGGGATTTCGTATCAGGAATGCTTCCAGCAATTGACTCACTGCGGGCTGACCGACTTTCGAAAAATAAAAGGCATTTAACATGTCTTTTATGGCTTGAATCAATAACGTTCGCATCTCATCCAGCAATTCTGTCTGCAGGCCTTTGATGCCATCTGCAAAAATGGTAGCAGACAGCGTATCTGCCTGTTCAAATACCGCAGCCAATTCGTTGATTTTGTCACATCCGGTTTTTGCTTGCGCTTCTTTATTGATGCTTTCAATTTGTTTGATATCCTCGGGTGAAAAAAATGCTTTCTCGGGGAGAACAAATAATTCAGCCGCATCAGCGCGAATTTTTTCACGCAATGCATAAATGGATGTAATGGTATCGGATAATGTGATTCGTAATGCAATCAGTTCATTTTGCAAAAGGTGCAGTGTGTGACGCCCCAATAACATAAAAAATTCCGCCTCATTTTAATTGACTCGCGCACGTTTGACATGGCGAGCCTGTTCTTCTTTTTCAATTTCCTGTGAATATTGCGCGCTGCGCGGTGAAAAAAACAGGATACCTCTGGCTCTTTTTCCAAAAATGGCAAAAAAATGAATGCCGCATTCTCTCAGAAAATTGTTAAAATCGCTATTATTGCGGTGCCTCGCTACCAGAGCCTGTGTATCAGCATGCCTTAACACACCCATAAAATTGGCTTTTCGACCGGCATAATTGTCTTTCACCTTTGGATTACCGAGTGCATCCAGTAGTTTTGTGACCAGGCCATTATATTTTTCCAACCCTTCCTTCAATCCTTCCTGTTTCGCCGCCTGCAGTCTTTCCCCGATCAATTTTCTTCGTGCAATGGCTGTAGGATCCTTATCCTTGCTCATATCATATAACGTCTTCAATTCATTTAATGCAAAATCAATACTATCTGGTAATTTCAACTGACCCCACAGTGCTGTTTTTTTTAAATGAATCAATTTTTTTTTCATGTCTTTACATAAATCCAGGGAATAACTGCACGTTTTTTCGTAATATAACTTAACAGTTTCTTCATCTTCATCGAGTTGTTTTTTTGGCACTGATTCAATTGGCTCTTCGGTTTGTAGAACAAAGGTAGATTCTAGTTTAATTTGCTCATCCCGTAATTTTTTTTCCCTTGTCAATAAATCGAGTGAAGCGCGTTGATTGGCTGCCGTCTCAATCAGTAACTCCACTTTTTTTGCTGCTTCATTGATTTTTTCATCTAATGCAACCCAGGCGGGTGCATTTCCATATTTTAATACGCCAGCCGAATGAACTCGCTTGGCTTCAGACAACGCTTTTTGACTCACTGTGACATAAGCATCCACAAGATCGCATGAAGCGCTTGAAATAATATCACTTTGCAAAGTCACATTTTTTATGTTTTCATCAATTTCTTGAATTTTATTTAAAATAAAATTAACTCTTTTTTGACTGCGTGAAAAATAGTTAATTATTTTTTGTTTACTTTTTTCATAAGCTTCTTCATTACGATGATAGACTTCTTCCAGTTTTTTTAATTGTTGCACTTGCTCGTTCAACACGCGATTCAATTCAATGCGATCATCCGCGCACGCGTCAGCAAGCTGCATAGACTGGATAAGCCCAATGCCTTTTTCTGAATATTCGGCTGAATATTTGTGTGTTTTACCGTGACGGATATACCCCCGCATAAGAATGATATCATCTTTTAAATGAATGTAAGTGCCGATGAGTGGTGCATCCGGTTCATCACTCATTGGTTCCGATAACATTTTTTTAAAAGCATTTCTGAAAGGCTCATCACACAAATGATCGGAAACAGAAATCAGCAAATTATCGTAGGATAACGCCTGCCCAAGAGAACGATTCCCCTCTAGCAACAGATTCAGTAATTTGGCTGTGAGAATTTGCGGATAATCTGTTTCAGCGAGCCTATCAACAGAAGCGTCTTCTATGCGCTGAATGAGTGGCAACACACGCTGAATGATGACTAAAGAAATAGTAGACAAATCGGCTTTCAGAACGGATGCGTCTGCCTGAATATCTTTTAATGATTGATCTTGATCGATGCGCTGCAGCAGTTTATCGTGAGTAAAATAATCATCTTCTGTGATTCCAAGCGTCGATACTATTTCGCTTTGACGATTGTCTAATTTCCCATAAATGGCTTGAATACCCTCTTCAATATTCGCGCGCACATCCATACCATTTTTCCTTAAATTTGATGCTGTATCATTTTATTTATACAAGATCAAGCTTAAGAGAGACTTAAGAAATTTTGCTCGATAAAATCAAACAATTGTACGCTGATTGTTGAACCCGTTTGATCATCTATTTCGCGAATACAGGTTGGACTCGTGACATTAATTTCCGTGAGATAATCACCAATGACATCCAGTCCAACAAAATATAATCCTTTTTCACGTAACACGGGACCCACTTTCTGACAAATAAAGCGGTCGCGCTCAGTTAACAATTGGGCAACACCTTTTCCACCGGCAGCCAGATTGCCACGCAATTCATTGGCCGCCGGAATACGCGCCAGCGCGTACGGTACCGGTTCGCCGTTAATCATTAAAATACGTTTGTCGCCCTGTTTTATGTCAGGAATATAACGCTGCGCCATCGCCATTTTTGTCCCTTGCCCTGTTAATGTTTCAAAGACAACCGATGCATTTTCATCAGGAAAACGGAGTCGAAACACCATCGTTCCGCCCATGGCATCGAGTGGTTTGCAAACAATATCCTGTTGTTCCTGCAAAAATTCTCGCATCAGCGTCATGTCACGCGCGATTAATGTGGGTGGACAACAGTCAGGAAACCAGGTGGTATATAATTTTTCATTGGCATCGCGCAAACTCTGCGGTTTGTTAACCACGAATACACCGCTTTGTTCTGCCTGCTCCAAAAGATACGTCGTATAAATGTATTCCAGATCAAATGGCGGATCTTTTCGCATTAAAATGACATCTAACTGACTGAGAGGAATACAACGTGTATCGATTATTTCATACCATTTTTGTGGATTCGCAAATACTTTTATTATTTTTGCGTTAGCAAATACTTCTTTATTTTTAAAAAATAAATCTTTTTGTTCGACATAAAAAATTTCCCAATTCCGTTTGTCTGCTTCAAAAAGCATTGCCAATGTACTGTCTTTTTTATAATGGATCGTCGCGATAGAATCCATCACGACACCGAGTTTCATTGTCATTTTTGTTGCTCCAACATTTCACGCGCCGCCGAAAGCATACTCAACCGCGCAATGACACCATAACCATAAAAACGATTTTGGCACGCATCCAGTTCGGGTTCTTTTTTAGGTTGATGACATGTTTTTGCAAAAGCGAGCGGTTCAAAGTGCATGCCGGGTGCATTTAAATTTTCATCGACGCCGCGTTCTTTATGCACACGATAAAAACCACCAACAACACGTTCTCCCCACATATAGACAACGGGTTCAGCAACGGAATTATCCGGACCCCATGTTTCAAATGTATAAATACCTTCCTGCACAATCACACGCCGCACCGGCTGACCGCTTTTTGTTTTAGACATACTGGTTCGCTGTTTGCGATTCAGCGTTTTTAATTCTTCCGCATCGCGTATGGTCATCACACCCATGCCATAAGTCCCTGCATCCGCTTTGACAATAATAAAAGGTTTACAGGCGATTTCGTATTGTTGGTATTTTTCATGAATGGCCGTAAAAAGTTGTTCAACATTTTTTGTCAAACACGCTTCGCCTTCTCTGCGCATAAAATCAATTTCACCGCAATGACGAAACAAAGGTGAAATTAACCAGGGGTCAATATCAATCAATTCTGCGAATTCATGACTGACTTCCGCATAATATTGAAAATGCTCTGACTTCAATCGCTGACTCCAACCTAATTCGGCAGGCGGCACAACAGGCACAGATAAATTTTGTAAAATGTCAGGAATGCCGTCTGATAAATCATTATTTAGCAATAAAATATCGGGAATATAATCGCCAACTTTTACAATATCTTTTTCGCGCGAAAGCGTTTGTAAAATAATTTTTTGACCGCTGGGCAAATCCAGTGGCGTCGGTTCAACATAATCCGGCAACAGCGAACCAATTCTGATTTCAAATCCGGCGCTTTCTAAAATAGTCAGCAAACCGCGTATATTTTCCCAATAATAAAAATTGCGTGTATGATTTTCCGGAATCAGCAAAATCTTTTTCGCCTGCGGAACCGCGCGCGTGATCGCAACATGAGCAGCCTCGACTGAAAGCGGCATAAAAGCGGGATTCAGGTTATTGAATCCGGCAGGAAATAAATTCATGTCAACCGGCGCTAATTTAAATCCTGCATTGCGTAAATCAACCGATCCATACACCGGCGCCGGTGATTTTTTCCACTGCGCCTGAAACCATTCTTCAATGTCATGCTGTTGATGGAGTAACTGTTTTTCAAGCAGATGCAATGGTCCCGTCAGGGCAGTGGTTAAATGGGGTGTTTGATATGTTTGCACGATCACTCCGTTATTCTCTCTTTGTCAATTGCGCTAAAAATTCGTCTGCACTCACTTCACCAACAATGCGTCGCGATGTCAACTCTTGACCTTCGGCATTAAAAAAGATAATGCCCGGCGGTCCCACCAACTGAAATCGTTTTAATAATGCCTGATCAAACGCATTATTTTTCGTCACATCTGCCCGTAACAGCCTGATATTTTTTAAATGAGCTTGTACATCTTCGCGGGAAAAGACGGTGCGATCCATCATCACACAGGCGCTACACCAGTCTGCATAAAAATCCAATAACACCCATTGATGATTATTTTTTGCAACACTCAACTGTTGTTGCAAATCCTTCATGGAACGTATGATTTTGAAATTCGATTTTGCATTGACTGATAAAGGGTTACCTTCAAATTGCGCCCACGGATTGAAAGGATCACTATTTCCTTTAGCAGCGCCAATCATCAAAATCACGCCGTATGTCAATACAGCCACTGCCAATCCTTTTGAAATCCATTGCAATCGGTGTGGAACAGGTGAAAAAACGGCGAGAAAAATCGCGGCAACGATCAATAAAATAGCCCACAAAAATAAAGTAATGGGTCCTGCGATCATCCGTGACAACATCCAGATAGCGAGTCCCAGCATGACAAAACCAAACAGTCTTTCAACCAGCGTCATCCAGGCGCCGGCTTTCGGCAATAATTTATCGGCCGAAATCCCCAATAACAGCAAGGGAATGCCCATCCCAATGCCGAGCGCCAGTAACGCGGCTGCACCTAACCACACATCCCCTGTTTGACCAATATAAGCCAGCACTCCGACAAGCGGCGCACTCACACAAGGCGAAACAATTAAGGTCGAGAGAGATCCCATTAAAAAAACACCGATATACGTACCACCGCTTTGTTGATTACTCAATGCTGTGATTTTCCGCTGGAAACGTCGGGGCAATTGCAATTCATAAAAACCAAATAATGAAAGTGCCAACAAGACAAACAAGCCGCTGAATAAAACAATAATCCATGGTTTTTGTAATTCCGCCTGAAGACTACTGCCAATCAGTGCAATGACCATGCCGGCAATGGCATAGGTCATTGCCATGCCGCCCACATAGGCAAGCGATAAAAAAAAGGATTTTCTTTTATTTTTTTTCCGGCCATGCCCCACAATAATGCCTGATAAAATAGGTACCATTGGCAAGACACACGGTGTAAAGGCCAGCAATAATCCCAATCCTAAAAAACTGAAAATAAGACTCGGCCAATGCCGTCCATCAAAAAAATGCGCCCAATTATCCTCTTCTGCAGGCGATTTTATGGTTTCACCTGCTGTTTGGACATATTGGTTTAAATTTTGTGGCACCGTGACTTCTGATAAATCCACTTTTAACGTTTTTTTAATGGGCGTATAGCAAAAACCGGCGCTGGAACAACCTTGATAATTAATATTAAGATGCAATATGCCTTTTTTTGCCAGAATGTGGGCGATGGGTATTTTAAGTGAACCCATGTAGGCCTGATAATCGCCATGCAGCATGTCGCGCTTCCATTGCCCTTCGGGCAATTTAATGTTACCGATATCGACCCGATTAAACGGGCTTGGTTTCAATTTCAACTGATTACGGTATAAATAATAACCCGGTGCAATATTCCATTCTAAAATCAATTGATTGTTTTGATCGAGATAGGCTGACAAAACAAATGCTTTATCGGCGGGAAGGGGTGATAAAGTATCCGCAGATGAAATGGAAAATGTCAGAAAAACAGTAAACAGTAAGGCGAAGATCGTTTTTAACATTGTACTTCATGCTCTCATGATGTCTGTTTTAAAGAATACCATACGCTGTTTCGGTGGGCACCGTCATTTGTAATTTGCTTGACTCTCCGTTAATTATCGATATATTTAGCACTTCGCGCTTGAGAGTGCTAAATGTATCCCCATATAGAGTTTGTCAAGCCAGCTAAAAACGACACGCTGACATGACAAAATAGCTATAACTGACTTAAAGTAAACCAAAAACCTCTAAAAGGAGACTGTAAATGAGTAAAATGAGCAGCAAAATTCGCCCATTATCTGACCGCGTTGTGGTAGAACCACGCGAAATTGAAACCAAAAGCGCTGGCGGAATCGTGATTCCGGATACAGCAGATAAAGACAAGCCCAGTCAAGGCACTATTATTGCTGTGGGTAATGGCCGTTATGTGGATGGCACCGTTCTGCCGCTGCAAGTGAAAGTCGGCGACAAAGTATTATTCGGCAAATACGCTGGCACCAATATCAAGCTAGACACGCAAGAATATCTCGTGATGCGTGAAGAAGACATCATGGGTGTATTAGAAGACTAATTTTAACTTTCTATATAAATTAAATAAGAGGATTGACTATTATGGCAGCTAAAGATGTCCGTTTTGCTGAAGAAGCACGCCAACTCATGTTAGCCGGCGTGAACGAACTGGCGAATGCCGTTCAAATTACCATGGGCCCACGCGGTCGTAACGTGGTGATCGATAAATCATTCGGTGCACCGACCGTCACAAAAGACGGTGTTTCCGTTGCGAAAGAAATTGAATTCAAAGACAAATTCAAGAACATGGGCGCTCAGATGGTTAAAGAAGTGGCTTCCCAAACATCCGACGAAGCCGGCGATGGCACCACCACCGCGACCGTTCTTACCCGTCAAATTCTGGTCGAAGGCCTCAAAGCCGTTGTGGCTGGCTTCAACCCAATGGATTTGAAACGTGGTATTGATAAAGCAGTGGCTACTGCGGTAGAAGAATTGAAAAAATTATCAGTTCCCTGCAAAGATGACAAAGCGATTGCCCAAGTTGGAACGATTTCTGCCAACTCCGATGAATCCATTGGCCGCATCATTGCTGACGCGATGGCGAAAGTCGGTAAAGAAGGCGTGATCACCGTTGAAGAAGGTTCTGGTTTGGAAAATGAATTAGATGTCGTTGAAGGTATGCAGTTTGATCGCGGTTACCTCTCACCTTACTTCATCACCAATCAACAAAACATGACAGCTGATCTGGAAAATCCATTTATCCTGATCGTTGACAAGAAAATTTCAAACATTCGCGATTTACTGCCTGTATTGGAAGGCGTTGCAAAAGCGGGCCGTTCTTTATTGATTTTAGCGGAAGATGTGGAAGGCGAAGCATTAGCCACATTAGTCGTTAACCATATGCGCGGTATCGTTAAAGTCTGTGCAGTCAAAGCACCGGGTTTTGGCGATCGTCGTAAAGAAATGCTGCAAGACATTGCAACACTCACCAAAGCGCAAGTCATTGCGGAAGAAGTGGGTCGCACATTAGAATCCGCTACATTGAAAGATTTGGGATCCGCTAAACGTATTCACATCAGCAAAGATAACACCACCATTATTGACGGTGCAGGTGATACGACTGAAATCAAAGCGCGTATCCAGCAAATCAATGCGCGTATTGCTGACACCACATCGGATTATGATCGTGAAAAACTGCAAGAACGCGTCGCTAAATTAGCGGGCGGTGTGGCAGTGATCAAAGTGGGTGCTGGCTCTGAAATCGAAATGAAAGAAAAGAAAGCGCGCGTTGAAGATGCATTGCATGCAA
>CAZEEF010000037.1:0-12061 GCA_964511095.1 uncultured Coxiellaceae bacterium
ACAATCGTGTTTCCTTTGATCGTATTGATCAAGGGTTTGATCGTATTGGGATCGACAGCCATACAACCCCAGCTGCGTCCTACCATACCACGTGATTTGGCTACATCAGGACCGACATATTGTGCGCTATGAAATTCAATATCACGTCGATAAGCATTATCGTTCACGCCTTTTTCTAATCCTTGCACGCGTAACGCTTCACCATGTTTGCCGTCAAACACTTCGGCTGTCACAAACACACCTAAACTGGATTTTAAACTACTTGGATTATTTGAAAAGGAAGTTGACTTTGCTTCACCGCTATTTTTTCCATGTGCAACCCACGTATTGATTAATACTTTTTGCGTTTTCATATCGACTACCAACAATCGACGATCCGCAGAGGGTTGGGAGTAATCAATAATCGTTAACATTTCTTTGCTGTCTAACCCTTTTTCGCGGGCTTTATGATAAGCGGTTAATGCGACTTTCACCGCTTCAGGATTAAAGTTAGCCACTTGTGCGGTAATTATTTTAGTTTCTTGGGTCAACAAATTCACTTTTGGCAGAGTTGTCGTTTTATTCTGAGTCACAGAAGTCACAGAAGCCGAAGAAGATGAAAACATTCCGCTTGAAATAAAGATAAAAACACTCCAGGCAAGCAGGCTGATTAACGCAAGCACAAACAATATATCTTTAGTTTTAGTCATAATTGCATCTCATGTTATGTTAATAGAATGTACAATCGGGTTAATCTGATACGCTGTGAACAGCCAAGATAATCGTTCACATCCTATCCATCATGGAGGTAGTTGTCAAATATATGACTCATAAATGCCTTTTTTATGATTGTTTTTTGAACATTTTCACTATACAGACTAAACATTAAACAAATCTTAATGGAAAGATATCTCTTTGAATATTAAAGAAATATTTTATTGAGGGGCGTGTTTTTTCTTAATTCGATAGCAGGGAGTTTATGCAGGATATATACTTGAAGGAAGGGGTCAATACTGGGTAAAAGTTATGAAACGATTTCTTTCTGCAGGATTGGGTATTTTGTTCGGCATAGGGTTTTCTGTTGCGGAAGCCGTCACCATCCCAACTATCACTGATAGTACATTCATTACACCTCTGCCTACTCTCCCAGCCGGTGCGCTCGTGCTTGATAGCGGGGAATCGCCAGCTAATGCATATGCTAATCCGGCTACCGCGCCTGTCGACTTTCTTGCCACTAACAAAAGATGCCCGCCTAATACTCAACCCGTCTTGACTAAAGCCTATAGAGCCAGTTCAGGCGCTCTTCCTGCCGGATCACAATTTGTTTCTATTGGAATAAACTGCACGCTTAATACGACCACGTATCACATTAACTGTATCGATTTCCGCGTCAGGGGAACAAGTGGTGATACTGCAATAGCCATGGCTTGGACTATCTACTGTCAATAAGACACTACCTCGAAGACTCACTCATTTTTGTATTGAAATGAAAATTATTATGTCCATGTTCTTTAATATACTGCATGGCTTTGTCCGCTTTTTTCACTAACACATCTGCAAGAACACCATCCATTGGATAAACACTCACACCAATACTCACACTCATATTGATATGATAATCATCTACATTAAACGGTTTCGCCAAGAGTCGGCACATCTCATTTGCAATTTTTGAAATATCTGAAATCTGCGTTTGATTTTCTAAAATAATCGCGAATTCATCACCACCCATGCGCGCCAGAAAATCCGGTTTGCGAAGATGTTCTCGAATTCGCTGAACAGCCATTATTAACAGTTGGTCACCCATTTCATAACCATACGCATCATTAATAAATTTGAAATTATCCAAATCCATATACAACACGGCCAAATTTTTTTGCGAGCTTTCAGCGCGTTTAATCGCTTCCATTAACGTTACCGTAAAAAATTTACGATTGCTTAATCCGGTTAATAAATCATGCGTTTCAACACTATGTAATTTTTCACTGGCCAGCGAAAATTTTTCATTTGCATCATGCAAATCTTTAATTAACGCTTCTTTTTCAAATTGCAAACCGATCGTTTGTTTAAGTAACCGGTGAGATCTGACGGCTAAAATAAGCATATAAACAAAATAGGCAAGCACTGTAATACTAAACAATGCATAAATATACGCTTTTGGCTGAAAAAATAATTGGATAATCAACGGTAATAACGCTGCTGCCAAAAATAAAATGGCTGCTGACAACTCGGCTGCTAAAATCGGTACTGCACCCGATGTGATACCCGCAATCACGAGAATAATCAGTGTTTGTTGAATATCATTTGAAAACCAGAAAAGATACGATCCGGCAAATCCCCAACTGAGACCACCCAATAATGCGCCCAACACAAAGAGATTTTTCCAGACTCTGACAGAATATTCTGAATTGATCTGACTTTGATAAAGATAAGTCATACCGATGCGCGCGATGACAACACATATAGAATAAATAAACCAACCCATTAAAACAGCAAAACCGTTCGAGGAGTGATATAAACCAATCAATAAAATAGTCGTGCAAAACAGCGATGTGACTTGGCCCAGAAAGGATTGCTGATAAAGATATGCCACCAACAGATTCCGCGTTTGTGTTTCAAATATGCCGAAAGACAAACGCGTTTTCTGAAAATGCATTTTATTGATGAACCAGCGTTTCAACCAGAGCATAGATTTTCATTCCATCAATGGTTCTAGTTCTATTACAACCCTACTTGAGTAAAAAGACAAGTTAAGTCAGGCAACCTCTTGTTTGACTGGCAAAAACCCTTTATTTTTCAAATAAGTAAAATAAATGGTCGCGAGTGAATCATAATTATTGGGATAGAATATTTTTAGCTCTTCCAGCAACTGGCGTGACTGGCTATTTTCAAATAAAAATTCCGGCCCCTTGATACTTAAATCAGGGTAAGCCAGATACAATTCGCGTAATGGGTAAAGCGCATTGTCTTCTGATAAATACGGCAGATACGCATCAAACCACTCTTTAGGCGGAATCAGTTTTAAATAATAACCCGACGCATTGACCCATTTAAAATAATCGCGCCATTGAATGGTATGATGATTCGCCATATTAAATACATGTTGCGTTATATTTTTCTGCAAAGATAACTGAATAATGGCATGACTGATCACATCCACCGGAATCATTTCCAAATGCGTTTCCCAGTCAGGTGCAACCCCTAACTCGATGCAGCTTTTTAATAAGAGCAACAAATTATTATTTTCGAAATTAGTCGTCCCATTTTTTACATCCCCTGTAATGTTACCCGGACGAAAAATATTTATTCTCAATCCATAGTCAGCAGCCGACGTTAAAATACATTCAGACACCCATTTACTTAATTGGTATCCACTGGCTGCCATCGCTTTATAACTGGGACCTGTTTCTAAAGCAGCGCCGGCTGCATTGAATTCCGTCGCTGCCGAAATCGTCGAAATATAATTCATTAATTTGGGTTTACCGGTCGTCGCCAATTGGATTAATTCAATGGTACTCCCCACATTGGCTGATTTCAGCATGGTATAAGTATAGATATGATTGACTAACGAACCATTATGATAAATGGCATCACAGTGTTCGGTCAGAAATTTCCATGTTTCATCTTCAATCCCAATTTGATGCGCTGATAATTCACCTTTGATTAAATTGACGCGAGGATTGTTTAATAAATCAGGTAATCCAAATTTATCACAGGCTTTCTGCATTTTGCTTTGCAATTCATTGACATTTTTACCGCGGACGACACAATGAATCTCAGCCGATGTATGAATCAGTAATTCCTGTAATAAAAATACACCTAAAAATCCATTGGCGCCTGTTAATAAAATATGTTTCAACGCCATTTGATCCGGATAAATAACGGGCCGATTGATTAACTGTAAATTGGCATCCGCTTCAGCCAACGCCATTTGATCTAACGCCATACGCGTTTCTTTGCCAATCACCCTTTCTGCAATACTTTCAATAGTGGGATGTTGAAAAAATTGAGTAAGCGTTATGTGGATGTTAAATTGTGATTTAACTTTGGCAAGCATACGGATGGTTAACAGGGAATTGCCGCCCAAACTGAAAAAATCATCGCGTATACCAATTTTTTGATGATTAAATAATTCACTCCAGATTTGCACCAACGCTATTTCAATTTCATTACGCGGTGCAAGATAATTATGTTGGACTGTCAGATTATTTTCATCCATTTTAGGCAATGCCTGTTTGTCAATTTTACCACTGGGTGATAATGGCATGGTATCGATGGCAATCAAGGTGCCTGGAATCATATAATCCGGCAATTTATTTTGTAAAAATTTTCGGAGTGTCTCTGCACAAGGTGATTCATGATCATCATGCAATACATAATAGGCTATAATTTTTTTATTAATATCATCACCCACTGTCGTGACAGCCGCTTGTTTAATCGCAGGATGTTGATTCAGCATTTCTTCAATTTCACCCAACTCAACGCGGAATCCTCTGATTTGTACCTGAAAATCGGAACGTCCGACATATTCCAATTCGCCGACTGTACGCCAGCGTACAATATCCCCCGTTTTATAAAGACGTTCTGAAGGATTATCACTAAACGGATTCACGATAAATCGTTCGACTGTCAAATCAGGACGATTCAAATAGCCGCGTGCCAAACCCATTCCACCGACATACAATTCCCCTAACACACCGAGCGGAACAGGACAGAGATTTTTATCCAGCACATACAATGTATAATTATTCAATGCCTTGCCAATCCGATTGGCAGAATCACCCGCGGTTAATTTTGCATAGGTTGCACAAACTGTAATTTCTGTCGGTCCATAAAGATTATAAAAATCTCTATTTTGCATCCAATAATTTACGGTATCCTGATCACAGACATCTCCACCAAAACACAATTTTTTTAAAGCGGGTAAATCCTGTTGTGGTAACACACGCAATAACGCAGGCGGTAATACCGCATAAGAAATACGGTGCGTCAAAAGATATTTTATTAATTCATCTGTATCGATACGTACTTTTTCAGGCGCAACAAATAAAGTAGCGCCATTTAATAATGTCTGAAAAATTTCAAAAACAGCGGCATCAAAATTCATTGAAGCAAATTGCAACATATGATCTGTTGAAGAAATATCAAATGCATCACGACCAGCATCGACTAAATTGACTACGCTTTTATGCTCAATCATCACGCCTTTCGGTCGCCCAGTCGAGCCGGAGGTATAAATAATATAAGCCAAATCCGTTGGTTTAATTTCAATTTCCAGATTATTGTCATTCTGCTCTTCAATTTCTGATTTAGCACTATCTATACAAATCAGATAACGATTTTCTTCCTGCAGAAAACGTAATTTATTGGCTAACCCTTTTTGAGTTAAAATAAAATGGGTGGCAGAATTTTCCAGAATATAATTTAATCTTTCTTCAGGATAATGCGGATCCAACGGTAAAAAAGCGGCGCCCGCTTTGAGAATGGCTAATAAACTGATGACCATCTCAATACCACGATCCATACAAAGACCGATAAACACGTCTCCCGTCAATTCACGTTGCATGATCAATGGGTATTGTTGGCGAATATAATTTGCCAATTGATTGGATTTTCTGTTTAACAAATCATATGAAATCTTCTCTTCTTCATAAACCACCGCCATCTGATCAATCGACGTGTTAACCCGATTTTCAAATACACGGTGAATAGAGCTCGGAGGAATTTCTTTTTCTGTTTGATTGGAATCATGCACGATCGCACGATATTCATCCGATTCCAATAAAGGAATGTTCACAATAGTGCGTTGAGAATTCTCAGTCACCGTTCGTAAAATAGTGATAAAATAATGCAGATAGCGTGAAACAGAATCCCGCCGAAACAAATCAGTATTAAATTCAAAATAGCCTGAAATCGCATTTTCGCTGGAATGATCATAAAGACTCAATGTCATATCAAATTTGGCTGTGTGCGTATGCTCTTCTGTGATTTGATAACTGACATCCGTACTGGCTAAATCACTTGAAAGCTTAAAACCACTTTGCAACACAAATAGCGTTTGGAAAATAGGATTACGACTGGTATCACGACCGGCCTGCACCTGATTGACAATCATATCAAAGGGCAACTCCTGATTTTCCTGGGTCTCTATGACATCTTGATTGACAGCCTGCAATAAATCGTCAAACGTCATGTCTTCTGTGAAAAGTGTACGATATGTCACAACATTGGCAACCATACCAATGACGTTTTCCAATTCCTGTTGATTTCGATTTGCAATGGGGGACGCAATAATCAAATCATTTTGATGCGTCAAACGCTGCAATAAAATGGAATACACCGATAATAATAACGAAAATAAACTCGATTTATTACGCGCTGCCACTTTTCTGGCAGCCATGACTAAATTTTCTGGCAAATCAAATCGAATACAATCGCCTTTGTCACTGGCAATCAGCGGTCGTTTAAAATCCGTTGGCAATTCCAAAACAGGTAAGGGTAAATGCAATTTACGCTGCCAATAAGCTAATTGCTGATCGAATAAACCTTTTTCTTTCCACTTTAATTGACTGTATGCAAAATCGTGATAATCCAGGCTGTTTGACACTGTTTCAGCGTGTTGGTGTTGAATAATATGCCGGTATATTTCTCCCAATTGATTCATCATCACACTCAATGACCCGCCATCAAATATAATGTGATGCACATTAAATAACAGTGTCACACCGCATGAATCGGATAATAATAATTTGCAACGAAATAATGGCAATGCTGTTAAATCAAAAATATGGTTTTTTTCATTGTCAATTTCAGTCTGTATATCTTCTTTTGTTTCACAATCGATGAGAGGGATATCGCAAATCATTTTTTCCTGAATGTTTAAATACACTTCTCCTTCGTTTTCAACAAAAATGGTTTTAAAAATGGTATGCGATGTGAATAATTTAATAAGCGCTTTTCGTAAAGCAAGCACATCGACATTCTCTGAAAATTTTGCTGAAAATAAAATATTATAAGCAGTCGACTGAGGATTGATCTTATAATAAAACCAAAAACGCATTTGTGAAAATGAAGGTAAATACAATTCTTTTTGGGGTGCTTTTTCAAGTACAAATTGACGCTCTTCCGTTTGCTGCGATTCGCGAATAACTTTGGCGATTTGTTTTAACTGACTATTTTGAAAAATATCTTTAATCGTAATCTCAACTTTCATACGATCTTTTATTCGAGAGGCTAATTGTGTCGCCAATAAAGAATGACCGCCCAAATCAAAAAAATCAGAATGCCCCGTCACGACTTCTGTGGATAATTTAAATAAATCAGTCCATATTTCTTTTAAAATGTGTTCTTCCTGATTTTCGATTTTACCTGATGAAAGTTGGGGAAACGGATCAGGTAACAAAGCTTTGTTAATTTTTCCATTCACTGAAACAGGAATCTGATCCATTTCAATCAAATACCCTGGCACCATATAGTCGGGTAATTTTTTTTGTAAATGATCCCGTAATTCCCGTGTTGTGATTGAAACGCCGTTTTTTAAAACATAATAAGCAGCAATCACTTTCTCAAGACCGGGTTTTTGCCAAATTTTTGTCGTGACCTGTTTTACCCCTGGCAGTAATTGTAAAACATGTTCTATATCCGCTAATTGAATACGGAAACCGCGAATTTTAACTTCAAAATCAGCGCGGCCAATATATTCCAGATGACTATCTGGCATATAACGCACCACATCACCCGTCTTATATAATTTACCTTCGCCAAAGGGATGACAAATAAAACGCTCGGCGGTCATTTCAGCGCGATTCACATAACCGCGACCGAGCCCTATGCCACCGATATACAATTCACCCATACTACCCACGGGTACAGGTGTTAACTGTTTATCTAACACATAGGCGTGATAATTGGGTGAAGGTCGACCCAGGCGATTATTTAAATCACCAGGTTGTAAAATGCCATAGGTCGCACACACAGTACATTCTGTTGGGCCATAACCGTTAATAAATCGTCGTCCCTTAGACCAATAATCCACTGTCTCCTGATCACAGACATCACCGCCAAAGGCCAACGTTTCTAATGCAGGTAAATGGCGACGCGGTAAAATACGCAGTAAAGCAGGTGGCAGTAGACCCGTTGTAATCGATTTTGTTTCAAGAAAATGGATTAATTTTTCAGAAGACTGACGAATGTCTTCTGGCACAACATAAATGGCAGCGCCATGCGCCAGTGTTGAAAATATTTCAGGAATGACCACATCGAAATTCATCGAAGAAAATTGTAAGACACGTTTATTCAGTCCTAACTGAAAATATTTCCCCCAGCAATAAATGAGATTGGGAAAACTTCGGTGTTCAATCATCACGCCTTTTGGTACACCGGTCGATCCCGATGTATAAATGATATAAGCCAAATTCGAAAACGCTAAAGATACATTCAGATTTTCCTGAGATTCCCTACGGATTTTTTCAGCTTCACTGTCAATACAAATGATGTGGCGATTTTTATTTGCGAGATAGGCCGCTTTATTCAATACCGCATTTTCTGAAATAATGATTTTGATCTGGGTATCATCCAGAATATAGACCAAACGATCTTCCGGATAGGTTGGATCCAGTGGAACATAAGCAGCCCCCGCTTTCAAAATAGCAATCATACTGATGACCATGTCCAGGCCGCGGTTTAAACAAATACCCACTAATTTATCCGTCGTTTGAGTATTCGATGCTTCCAGTTTTTTTCGAATATAATGCGCTAACTGATTCGCTTTGTTATTCAATTCGGCGTACGTTAATTGTTGATCCTGATAATGAACAGCCATGGCATCGGGATTTTGTTGTACCCGTTTTTCAAATAAATGGTGTGCGAAATCGTGTGGATAGGCTTCGTCTGTTTTATTCCAGTCAATCATTATTTTTTGATATTCATCTTTCGTCAAAATGCCATGACTTGTGACAGGTTGACCCGATTCCTGTAAACACGCTGTCAATAACGTTTCATAATGATTCATGAAATTTTTCACAGCGGTGCTATCCAATTGTTCGTCAAAATCAGCGATCAGTGAAATAGTCGTTCCATTATCGTGATAATACATTGCCAAATTTTCTGAAACAAATTTCTTCATGAATTTGGGAATTAATGTTGACTTCACTGAATCAAGGCATAATTGTTCGTAAGGTAAATAATTATAATCAAATGAGGTATTGGAAAAAATGCCCGAAAAATGGGAATCATATTTATCCCGCACCGCTTTCACAATATCATTAATTTGAATATCTTTATAAAAGTTGTCATACAGCAATTGCGTTTTCGATAATTGAATGAGTTCCACAAAACTCAGTTGATCATTTAATACAACGCGCAACGGTAACCGATTTTCCAGACAGCCAAACACTTTTTTTTCATTGTAAGTGACAGCGGATGAATAATTGATAATAACATCGTAATTGCCAGTGTATTTATATAATAACACTTGATAAGCCGCCAATAACACAACCGCGTAATCGACCTGATACTGTTTCGCAAAATCGATGATTGTCTGACGTAAATGCGTATCCAAATGAATTTCAAAAAAAGGACTGTCTGCATATTCCTGACTGGGGAAATAGCCTTTGCGCGGTAATTCCAGATTAAATTGACTTGTTTTCAGTGTATGCGTCCAATGGGTCAATCCCTGCCGGCATTGTTCCGATGCATTGAATTTTTTTTCTAATTCGACAATTTTATTAAAATCAAATAATTCTTCGCGCTGACTATTCTCTTTATTTTGAATAATGCTGTTGTAATGTCTGGAAATTTCTTCAACGAGATATTTTAAGGAATACCGATCGACGATAATCGGATGCACCAAAATCGTAAAATAAAAATGATTTTCAGCCACTTTTAGCAGATGAAAATGAAACAAAGGTCCTGTATTCAAATTAAAACGCATGGAGGCAATATTTTGCAACAGCCAAAAAACATCTGTTTTTTGCCCTGATTGCGTTAAATCCGCCATTTCTAAATTGCCGCGCACGGCTGGATTGATGATTCGTTCGAGATGATCCGCTGAAGAGTAAATGGTCGACTTTAAAACACTGTTTTCATCAACCAGATTTTCGAGCGATTTGCGTAGGACCCATGTATCCAATTGACCGGTTAATTCAAACACCATGACGATATTGGGGATGGCTTTTTCTGACAATTTCGAATTAAACCAGACGCGTTTTTGGGTCTTGGTCAAGCTATAGGATTGATTATTCAAGGTATTACCTTTGTAGCGTAATTAAAAATTGGACAGGCATTATATATCGATAATAAATATTTACAACCAGTCCATAGCGCTCCTAGAATACGCTTATTCCTTTATCCTGGGGTCATCTACTGTGAAACAGCTATTAACCGTCTTATTTAAAACCGCGATTCAAGAAGCCTTCGGCAATCAGGTCGATTGCGATCCCATGATTCAAATTTCCGCGAAAAAAGAATTTGGCGATTACCAGGCTAACTTTGCCATGCGTCTTGCCAAACAATTAAATAAAAAACCCTTTGATATTGCGACGGTCGTGGTGGAAAAATGTCATCACCACAAACTATTTGAAAGGCTGGAACCCTCAGGCCCCGGATTTATTAATATTTTTCTGAATGATGCGTTTATTGCGGAACGCTTGCAAGCTTTGTCCCATGATGATCGATTAGGAATCGAACGGGATGCCATGCCAGAAGTGGTGGTGGTCGATTATGCCAATGCCAATGTCGCCAAAGAAATGCATGTTGGGCATATTCGCTCGATTGTGATTGGTGATGCCATTGTTCGTATATTGGATTTTTTAGGCCATTCGGTGATTCGTCAAAGTCATTTAGGTGATTGGGGCACACAATTTGGTATGTTAATCGAATATTTGTATGAAACAGGCGAACAAAATGCCTCGCATTCGGTCAGCGATTTGGATCCCCTCTATAAAAAATCCAAAGCAAAATTTGATGCGGATGCTGCATTTGCTGATAGAGCACGTCAACGCGTTGTTGCCCTCCAAAATGGCGATGAAGAAACACTGGCTATCTGGAAGCAATTAGTCAAAGAAAGTTTGCATTATTTTCAGAAAATTTATGACAAATTAGATGTATTACTGATTGAAGAAGATGCGCGTGGTGAAAGTTTTTATAATGACATGCTCGCAGAAACCGTCTTGGCATTAGTGAATTTGGGTTTGGCAGAACAAAGTGAAGAAGCGACTGTCGTGCCATTGGAAGAATTTCCGATACCGTATCTCATTCGTAAAAAAGATGGCGGTTATTTATATGCAACGACTGATTTGGCGGCGGCAAGATTTCGCATTGAAACGTTAAAAGCGAAACGCATTATTTATTTAACGGATGCGCGGCAAAAACAACATTTTGCCATGTTATTTGCCACATTGCGTAAAGCCAAATGGGTAACAGATGCTATTCGTCTTGAGCATATTCCGTTTGGTGCGATTTTAGGAGAAGACAATAAACCTTTCAAAACGCGCAGTGGCGAATCCATCAAATTAATGGCGCTCTTGGAAGAAGCAGAAACCCGAGCCGGTGCAATTGCTCGCGAAAAAAATGCGACGCTCACCAACAAACAAATTGACACCATAGCGCACGATATTGGCATTGGCGCATTAAAATATGCGGATTTACGTTCGGATAAAGTCAAAGATTATGTATTTGACTGGCAGAAATTATTATCGTTTGAAGGCAATACTGCACCGTATTTACAAAATGCTTATGTACGTATTCGTGCTATTTTCCGGAAAGGTTCCCTGCAGCCGGATGCCATTAAAAATGCAAAAATCGTGTTAAACACAGAAGTCGAGCATTCACTTGCCATAAAACTGTTAAATTTTCCCGATGTCATTTATTCAGTCAGTGATCATTTATCACTGCATAGTTTATGTGATTATCTCTACGATCTCGCGGCTGTCTATCACAAATTTTATGAACATTGTCCGATTTTATCGAATGAAGATAAAACGGTTCGGGATAGCCGATTATTACTCTCTGAATTGACCGCAAGGACGTTGCGATTGGGATTGGATTTATTAGGGATTAAGATATTGGAGCAAATGTGATGCTG
>CAZEEF010000037.1:12161-13471 GCA_964511095.1 uncultured Coxiellaceae bacterium
GACAGAATGTCACTGGCATTCTTCTGAACATAACGCTACAATCAAGCGCTTTTTCATCTATGCAAACATCAGGTTTCTATCATGAAATATTTGTTAAATGTCTCGCTCTTATTTCGCAACCGTAATTTTGGCCTGCTTTTCATCGGACAATTTATTTCATTTATTGGAACGATGATTACGAGTGTCGCGCTGCCCTATCAAATTTATCATGAAACCCATTCGACATTGATGGTGGGATTATTGGGATTTTTTCAATTACTGCCTTTGTTAGTGACCGCATTAATTGGCGGTGTATTTGCAGATCGTTATCATCGTCGTTTGCTGTTAATGATGACAGAAACTGCTTTGTCGATAGGATGTCTGATACTTGCCTGGAATGCTTCACTCGCCATGCCTCATATTTGGGTCATCTTTTTAGTAGCGAGTCTCATGTCCGGCATTAATGGATTACACCGACCCGCCATTGAAAGCATGACACAACAATTAGTCCACAAAAATGATTATACGAGTGTGGGCGCATTGGTGACTTTTAAATTCAGTCTTTGCATGATTGTGGGTCCCGCCATCGGCGGTTTGATCATCGCGCATTACGGTGTGAGGGTGACATTTCTGGTGGATTTTGCCAGTTTTTTTATTTCACTCATTGCCTTGTTATTAATGACACATATTCCAAAACCCGATGAAAGACAAGAAGATGAATCCACTTTTCGTGCCATTCAATCTGGATTTAAATATGCGTTTTCACGACAGGAATTGATCGGAACGTATTTAATCGATTTTATCGCAATGATTTTTGGTATGCCAAATGCGCTATTTCCTGCGATTGCAGCTTCTTTTGGTGGGGCTAAAACGTTAGGTTTGTTGTACGCAGCGCCGGCTGTGGGTGCGTTAGTGATTTCTTTTTTCAGTGGCGCATTTGAAAAAATTAAACGTCACGGTGCAGCCGTTGCAATCGCTGCCATCGGTTGGGGTATTTCAATTATCTTTTTTGGATTAGCCAATCAACTCATTTTTGCATTATTTTTCCTAGCACTCGCCGGTCTATTTGATGCTGTCAGCGGCATATTCCGCATGACGATGTGGAATCAAACCATACCCACAAAATTACGTGGCCGCATGGCGGGAATTGAAATGATCAGCTATTTAAGCGGTCCGCGTTTAGGCGATACAGAAGCCGGTTTGGTTGCCTCACTCTTTGGTGTGACAGCCTCTATTATTTCAGGCGGCGTGCTTTGCGTTGTCGGTGTTGCCGCCTGCTGTTTTTATTTACCGAAATTCTGGCGGTATAAGTCAAAAGATTAAATTGTCTG
>CAZEEF010000038.1:0-13044 GCA_964511095.1 uncultured Coxiellaceae bacterium
ACATTGCAAAATACGCATTATTACCATGCCGTTATTTCACCTGCCATGGCTGGGAATTACGATTACAGTTTAAATACGCAAATTGAGGAATTACTCCAAGATTATACGAATGGCAGAGCACTTTTGCGTTTCACTGTCAGAGCGGAAATCGTGCGTGGAGTGAATAACAAAGTGATTGCGACGAAAGAATTTGTTGTGACAGAACCCATTCTGCAAAAATCACCTTATGGCGGAGTTCTCGCAGCCAATCAAGCCACTGTCGACATGCTGCGATTATTAACCCAATTTTGTTTGAAAAACACTTAACATTTTAAGGAAAACACATGAAACTTTATTTTTCTAAAGGCGCCTGTTCTTTGGCTGTACGTATTACAATTCATGAATTAAAACTCGCGTGCGACTATGAATCGGTCGATTTAAAAACGAAAAAAACAGCGCATGGCGAGGATTTTTTAACAATCAATCCGAAAGGCGCTGTGCCGGTTTTACAATTAAATGATAAAACCCTACTGACTGAAAATGCAGCGATTCAGCAATATTTAGCGGATTCGAATAAAGCAGATAACCTATTACCACCCGTCGGCCATATACAACGTTATCATGTGATTGAATGGTTGAATTATGTTGCGACGGATTTGCATAAAGGTTGCGGTATTTTTTTTAGTTCTGCGATACCCGATCAATTAAAAAATGATTTCTTTCGCCCCATGCTTGTCAATAAATTAAAAATTGTCGAACAACAACTCGCAAAAAATACCTATATTGCAGGCAATGCATTTACCGTACCGGATGCATATTTATTCGTAATTTTAAGCTGGTTACCGTATGCGAAAATTGAGCTGAATGATTTTCCAAAAATCGCTCGTTATTTTGATCAATTAAAACAGCGCGAATCTATTTTGCAATCATTAAAAGAAGAGGGTTTGGTATAAATAGTTTACCCGATAAAATTTTGTTGCGTGCTATCGATGAAATCTGGAAAGTGGATTACATCGATAGCCAAATGCCGCTGCAACTGATTTTCAGACCGCATCAAGAAATAGCTGTCATTGGAAAAATTCATTTAGTGGCTGATTGCAAAAAATTATTAATTCACTGGATAAAAAATTTAGCGAAAATTCGTCTGTTACATTTGCTCGACACCATCAGTCAGCGAATCCATTTGCCTTATCACAAATTGACGATTCGCGATCAAAAAACGCGTTGGGGAAGTTGTACGCATGAGAAGAATATCAGTTTAAGTTATAAAATTTTATTTTTGCCGGAACCGTTAGCGACGCATATTTTAATTCATGAATTGTGTCATACGGTGCATTTGAATCATTCTGGTCGATTTTGGAAATTGGTTCAAAAATTTGATCCGGATTGGCAAGCGCATCGCGTACAAATAAGAAAAGTGAATGCGTTTGTACCGGACTGGACGGATTTATCCCTTGGGAAAAGTGAGTTAACTATATGATTTCATTAAACTTTTTATAAATCTGTGTAACAGTTTTATCGATTTTTCGTGAAAAAGTGAGTTAACTTTATGATAAATAAAGAATTTTTTCCAAGATGAGGCTTTAAAAACCTCATCTGGCTATATTTTAATGACTCTAACCCCAACCCGCATCCTCCAATTGTTTCACGACAATATCACTTAAAATTTGATGAACATCCGCAATAGGATGTACAAAATCCCAGAATACATGTTCATTTGCATTGCTGCATAAGACGTAAGATTTTCCTAATTGATACGTATGAGCCAATGGCGGTAAATTCACAATGGGTTTCAATGTATCATTTAATTCGGCGGGATCCAGCCGAGTATTGTTCAATGATTCCGTTAAACAGGGCTCTGCCGTATATTTCAGCGATGTTTTATATTGTTCATTATATTTTCCCGGATTCGCCAATAAATCGTTAAAAATAGTATAAATATCCAATGCGACGAATTTAACAGCCGGATATTGATTTCTTAATTCATTGATTTTGTCATTTAATTTTTTGTTATGCATTTCAGAAATTAAATGCAACCTATCGGTCAATTGACTATCTTTCGCATAAGGCGTTGTTGCAAGATCCGGTAAATTTAAAATTAAAAATTTATTTGCGCCTTTACTTATCAATGAAGTCATCGCCCACGCGATTTTTTTCACAACGGCATCCGTTAACGTATTGATATCTGCTTTTTCATATAAATAATCATTTGCGCCTATCCAGATAACATACAGCGCCTGGCTTTTATCCACTGTTAACGAATGCGCATAATAGGAATATAATTCCGCTTCCAATGTCGTGGGTGCAATAAAACTATCTGTTTTTGGATTATGTAATATCGTCGTCGCGCCGCCATAACAATCATTCTCCACATCAATATAATATTTATTATAAAAATGCTTGCCCACATCTTCCGCCCAAGTCGTGCCATTGGTGAAACGCCCAAGATAATAAGGCGGTGATTTTGGCAGCTTGACCAGCCGATGCAAATTACCATTGTCACTTAAACTGTCCCCAAAAAATATGATTTGGTTGAAGGCTTTTTCAGCGAACGCCGATGAACAAAAAAGTAATGTCAACAATAGAACGAAGATTTTTTTCATGAATATGCGGTCCTTGTAAAAAAGTCATTTTGAGTTAAAAAAACCTCGTCAGTATAAATTAAAATAGGCTGAAAACAACCATTTATAGTTTGAGCCTGCTCAATCGTTCATTGACTAAATGTTGATAGTTCTCCTGCATTTTTTGCGATAGAAAACTATTACTGATTAATGCATTCCAGCTGGGAATGGCCATTTTAATTTCCTGCAACACTTGCTCAATAATTACTTTATTTAAACCTAATCGCTCACTCGCAAAATATTCTAAAAATATTTTTTTCGTTAAATTATTTTTTTTTCCATCTAACGGTAAAGCCATTTCTTCTTTTGCCGGGTAGGTAATTGAAGAATTTACCAAATCGTAAACAGGCGACAAAGTCACTTTTTGATTGCGCATGATCAAAGAAAAATTTTTTAAATGCATATCTTCATTGCCCACAATAAAATTAAATAATGTCAATTTCAGCAATTTAACAAATTCGATTTTAGGAAATGAACAATACGTTGAAATAATATTCGCGACTTTTTCCATAGAGCTTTCATATTTGGTGTTTCGATCCGCACCCGAGAGTTGTGCAAAATCTTCTACCATTAATTTTTGATGATGGCCAATTCGATCAAACCGTTTAATAAAATACGTTAAACTCTGATCTTTTGAATAAATTAAACCATGCACAGGTACTTCCAATCCAAGTACAGTTGCCAATGACATGGTAATGGCTTCATTTTGCGGTAATTCTGGATAATATTCACTTTGCGGTTTTAAAATGTAATGACCTTTTTGATCGACTATTTCAAAGCATTCGTTTTTAATACTTAATCGAGCAGAGAGTTTGGTTTGCACACCTTGAATTGACATTTTTCCTGCAAAATTAATCGCTGCTTCACGTTGTTCTGCCACACTTAAATCCAGTGGTTTCAGATTTTTTAATTGCGGTGAAAGTTGATGTAATCCCTGTTTTGAATACGTTTCATTATCCGGGATAATTTCATAAGTGATGGGACAACGTTTCATTTCAATTCCTCGATTGTCACGCAGCCAACCACATCTTTTCCGACTTTTAAAAGCTGTCCAAACAAATCATTTTTATCGAGCTTGGCTTGACGCAACAATGCTTCTAACAGAATGCCTTCCGGCAATAATCCTTCAAAAAAAGGCGGAAATTGACTAAACACATATATTTTTTTTGTAAGAGGCATGGTTAATGAAACAGGCGGTCCCTGATAATCAGGCAAATAGGTAAATTGATAATTATTTTTATCAATCATTTCCAATAGGCCCGCTTCCACTCCATGAACTTGTATGCGTGCTTTTTTCATAATGACTCATCTGTTTTTTCGGGAAATGGAACATCAAATGTCATCTGGATATTTAATGTTTCCAGAATTTTTAATAGCGTATCTAACTGAACCGTCAGTTTTCCTTTCTCAATATCAAATACCGCTGTTTTGCCAACACCTGACAGTTTGGCTAACGCCACTTGCGAAAGACCGCTCTGTTTACGATAGTGGTGCACCATTTTTGCAATATGATCAGGCGTCATACTCTTTATAACCCATTTAAGTATCTCTATATTACTGTTATAGCAGTAATAATCATTAATTTCCACTCTAAACAATGCTAAATTTTCTGAAATAAGATAAATTTACTGCTATAACAGTAAAATAATTGATATCGCTTAACTTAATGAAAAATAGACACACAAAAATCATCTTTTTAACTGCTATAACAGTAAAATATATTTGAATGACAAGTCATCCATTATTCTTTAAAATGCAAAACCAAATAACTCACACATAAAAAATACTATGATCACTTTACGCAATGTTACCCTTCGTCGCGGCACAAACGTCTTATTAAACCATGTCAATTGGACGATTTACCCCAAACAGCATATTGGATTGATTGGCGCCAATGGTTCGGGAAAATCCAGTCTTTTTGCAATGCTGTTAAATAAATTGCATGCCGATCAGGGTGATGTCGATATTCCCCGCCAATTTGTATTGGCGCATGTTGCCCAGGAAACACCGGCTTATACGCACTCTGCGCTCGATTTTGTGCTGGATGGCGATACGGAATTACGAAAGCTGGAAGCGCAATTAGTGCAAGCAGAACAGCAGGATGACGGTCATCGAATGGGTGAATTGTATGAACATTTAGGCAAAATCGATGCCTATACAGCACCCGCACGAGCCGCTCAATTATTATCAGGGTTGGGATTCACTCATGAAGAACAACAACAACCAGTGAGTGCTTTTTCCGGCGGCTGGCGTGTCCGTTTGAATCTGGCTCAAGCATTGATGTGCAAATCCGATATTTTATTACTGGATGAACCCACTAACCATTTGGATCTGGATGCTGTTATTTGGCTCGAACAATGGTTGATGAAATATCCGGGAACGCTATTGTTAATTTCACATGACCGTGAATTTCTGGATCACACCGTCGATCAAATTGCTTATATTGCCCATCAACAACTGGAAGTGTATACAGGCAATTATTCGACATTTGAAAAAACACGTGCCGCGCAAATTTTATTACAACAATCCGCTTTCGAAAAACAACAAAAACAAATTGCGCACATGCAAAGTTTTGTCAATCGTTTCCGCGCGAAAGCCAGTAAAGCGCGTCAGGCACAAAGTCGTATGAAAGCGATTGAACGTCTGGAATTAGTCAATGCTGTTCAAATCGAAACGCCCTTTCATTTTCATTTTAGAGAACCCCTCAAATGTCCGAATCCTTTGTTAACGCTGGATGAAGCGAGCATTGCTTATGATGATAATGTGGTATTGCGTCATCTCGGATTTAGCATAGGACCACAAGATCGTATTGGAGTACTGGGTCCAAATGGTGCCGGAAAATCCAGTCTCATTAAATTATTAGCCGGTGAAATAAACCCTGCCAAAGGCGTACGTGAAACCAGTGCCGGCATAAAAATAGGGTATTTTGCGCAACATCAGGTGGATCATTTAAATTTGCAGGAAACGCCTATGTTTCATTTACGCGAATTAGCACCTAATGTGCAGGATCAAGAATTAAGAACGTATCTCGGCACATTTGGTTTTATGGGGAATGACGTTTTTGATCCCATTAAACATTTTTCCGGCGGTGAAAAATCCCGTTTAGCGTTAGCACTGTTAATCTGGCAACGACCCAATTTATTATTACTGGATGAACCCACCAACCACCTGGATTTGGAAATGCGTAATGCCCTGAGCATTGCACTGCAAGAATATGAAGGTGCCATGTTGCTGGTTTCGCACGATCGATTTTTAGTCCGTGCCACGGTGGATCAATTAATTTTAGTTGCCAATGGCGAAGTAACGCCTTTTACAGGTGATATTAATGAATATGAAAAATGGCTGCTTGATTATCGTAAACAAGCCCGAAAAACAGAATCGTTGCGGAAAGAAAAAATGATGACAAATTTAATCACGTTAGATAACGTCTCACTCGCTTTTGGGTTGGACGTTTTACTCGATCATGCCAAATTACAAATAGCCAATGGTGAGCGTGTTTGTTTAATTGGACGGAATGGCGCCGGTAAATCTTCTTTAATGAAAATCATTGAAGGCGTGCAATTACCGGATAGCGGTACGATTTGGCGTAAACCGGATTTGCGTATTGCACGTTTAGCGCAGGAATTACCGCAAAATATCACTGCCACTGTTTATGAATTTGTTGCGAGTGGACTGGCTGAAACAGGCCAATTGCTCACTGAATATTATGCATTAACCCATCGTTTATCCAAAACCTGTACCGATCAGGATTTAAAAGAATTAGAACGGTTACAGCATGCGATCGACAGCAAAAATGGGTGGCATTTTGAAAATGAAATCAAGCGCATTTTAGAACGTCTGGCATTGTCCCCCGATGAACGTGTCGCTGATCTTTCAGGCGGTTGGCAGCGCCGTGCGGCATTGGCAAAAGCACTCGTGACGGATCCGGAATTATTATTATTGGATGAACCGACCAATCATTTAGACATTGAAGCGATTCAATGGATAGAAGAAGCATTAGCCAATTGCCAAATCGGTTTAATTTTTATTACACACGATCGCGCACTGTTGCAACGTCTCGCCACACGCATTATTGAATTAGATCGCGGACAACTGACATCGTGGCCGGGTGATTATGACAATTTCTTGCGACGCAAAGAAGAAATGCTGCATGCGGAATCTAAACAAAATGCGGAATTTGATAAAAAGCTCGCTGCCGAAGAACGCTGGATTCGTCAAGGCATTAAAGCACGCCGCACACGTAATGAAGGACGTGTACGTGCATTGGAAGCGTTACGTGAAACGCGTGCAAAACGTCGTGAAATACAGGGTAAAGCCAATTTTGATTTACAAGCGGCTGAAAAATCCGGGCAACTGGTTATTGAAGCTAAAAACATTTCGCAAAGCTATCAGGATAAAAAAATCATTGATCATCTTTCACTGCGCATCATGCGTGGCGATCGAATTGGTTTAATTGGTCCGAATGGAGTTGGCAAAAGTACATTGCTTAATATTTTATTGGGAAAAATTGAACCGCAACAGGGCACTGTTAAACAAGGTACAAAATGTCATATTGCTTATTTCGATCAATTGCGTGCTGCGCTGGATCTGGAAAAATCCGTGATCGACAATGTCGCAAAAGGCAGTGACATGATTGAAATCAATGGCAGTAAACGTCACGTCATCAGTTATCTCGGCGATTTTTTATTTACACCCGAACGTGCGAGGACACCGGTTAAAGCTTTGTCGGGTGGTGAATGTAATCGCTTATTGCTCGCACGTCTTTTTAGTCAGCCGTCGAATGTGTTAGTCATGGATGAGCCGACGAATGATCTTGATATTGAAACCTTAGAATTATTGGAAGAATTATTAAGTGATTACCCGGGCACTTTATTAATTGTGAGTCACGATCGGGCTTTCTTGGATAATGTGGTGACGAGTACGCTGATATTTTCGGGCAATGGGGTGATTGAAGAATATGTCGGTGGTTATCAGGATTGGTTGCGTCAGCGGGAAAAAAAGGTGGACACGCTTCACTTTGTCCACCCTACAACGACCACTGAAAAAGTCATTCTTCGAGAAAAACCAAAACAAAAATTAAGTTACAAAGAACAAAAAGAATTGGAAGAATTACCCCAGCGTATTGAACAATTGGAGTTAAAACAGGCTGCGTTACAGGAAAAAACAACCGATCCGGATTTTTATCAGCAAGATTCAAAATTAGTTGCAAAAACGATGGAAGAATTACAACAAATTTCTATCGCGCTGGAAAAAGCTTATGAACGATGGAGCGTACTGGAATCGGCTAACAAATTGTAAATCGGATTGACAATTTGTTAGAAATATAATAAACTATATATTATTCAATAAGTTATTATTAAGATATCTTATGTTAAAACGAAATGCCACAGCCGTTTTATTAGAAAAAGCAAAAAGTTATCCTGTTATTGTGATAACAGGGCCCAGGCAATCGGGTAAATCAACATTGTCCAAATCATTATTTCCCGAAAAAATGTATATCAGTCTTGAAGAGTTGGATCATCGGCAATTTGCAGAAGAGGATCCGCGTGGTTTTCTGGCGCAATTTCCGGATGGCGCTATTTTAGATGAAGTCCAACATGTTCCCGATCTTTTTTCCTATATTCAAACGATTGTAGATGAACGATTGAGATCAGGAATGTTTGTATTAACTGGATCGCAGCAATTTGGGTTAACGGCAAAAATCACACAGTCACTGGCAGGGCGTGCGGGCTTTATTCAATTATTGCCTTTTACGATAGATGAATTAAAAGCAGGGAAAGCGTTGCCAGAAAAATTAGAAGAATTATTATTTAAAGGATTCTATCCACCGATTTACGATAGAAATATAGCACCAGAAACTTGGTACAGTGATTACGTATTAACTTATGTTGAACGTGATGTCAGGCAATTAGTGAATATTCAGGATTTACGAACGTATCATCGATTTTTGCAAATGTGTGCTGCGCGCACGGGACAAATTTTAAATTTATCCAGTCTCGCGAGTGATTGTGGTATTACACATAATACGGCAAAAGCCTGGATATCCGTATTGGAAGCCAGTTATATTATTTTTTTAGTCTCACCGCATTTTAATAATTACAATAAACGCCTGATCAAATCGCCTAAATTGTATTTCTATGATACGGGCTTGGTCTGTATGTTAGCTAATATTCAACAGCCAGAACAATTGGTGACACATTCTATCCGAGGTGCATTGTTTGAAACGTTAATTGCAAGTGAATTAATAAAAAACCGATTCAACCAGGGATTGTTGTCTAACCTTTATTTTTGGCGTGACAGTCAAAATCATGAAGTAGATTTTATTCTTGAAGAAGGCGAAAAACACATTCCCATTGAAGTCAAATCCAGTCAAACCATCGCAAGTGATTTTTTTTCTGGAATTCACTATTGGGAATCATTAAGCCAACAAAAAGGCCTTGGAAAATTGATTTATGCAGGCAACCGAAATTTGCAAAGAGAAGGTATTGATGTGATTGGCTGGCAAGATATCGATTTGTCATAGCATACAAACTGCCGATGGGATGTCGACAGCCAATGCGGTTATTCATTTTTTTATCTGGGTTTAAAAAACGGATGTACGACGTTAACTTCTTCTGAATCTGATTCATCCAGTCTGAATGGAAGTAAAGGCGTCTCAGCAAGAAACATCCCAAATGAACCCAAACTTCCTCCCTCAGGCGACAGTGTGAAATCATGCCATTTTGATTCAGATTCAGGATCCTCTAAATTTTGGTCAACTTGATTATATTCATCTAATAATTCATTCCCTAGCGATAAAGGCGCAGGAGTTTGCAACACAGGATCTTGTGAAACGACGTGCTCTCCGATTTTGTGAGCAAACAGTGTTGGTCTTATGAGTGGCAGTCTTCCTATATAGGTGGGCGCTTCTAGATCCTGTTTTTTTCTTTTTAAGACAGGAACGTCCTTATCACTCTCCTCAATGGCTAGCCGCTCAGATAATGATAATTTTGGCCGTCCACGTTTTCCCATGACCGGCACCTCTTTACCCCCCATTACAACAGAACAACCCCCTCCTGATCTATAAACCGTCAGACCTGCTGGTACAAATTGGGCAGTATTATCCGGAGCGATATAATAATACTGCTCCTCTTTGGAAATGCTTAGATGAGGCTTGTAATCAGGATCCGATACAAATCGGCCTTTCATTCCTCTTTTTCTTGTATTTGCAAATTCGGCGCGAACTACGTAGCGGATTTGCTTACCTTTGTAAGCTATAATATCAAATTCCTTTTTCAACTTGAATATTTCCGCGTTACATTTCCTATAGGATCGTTGGTCTGCAAGATCCACTTGCGCTTGGGTTGTAAACAATTCTGATTCTGCATTCTCTTTATAAGCTTGCTTTAATTTTCGTAACGCCTCGTTTCTCCTTTTTTCATAGAGAGCTCTTTTTATTTCTTTTTCTTTTTCTATTAGTCGTTTTGTTAGCATAACCCATTTCCCCATTTTAATTCGTTCAAATTATATTCGACAATATTAGCATTGTATATAATATGATGTTAAATATAAAGAGGAAGGTCTATGGATGGTTTCTATTGGTTTTTTTACCGTACCTGAATGCATGGATAGTATCCTGGATGAGTCTCAATGGATAAACCATTTTCCATACTCTCGATCGATGGATCGAACGAAGTGCTTTTTTGGCGTCATACTGTTTTTTCAGGAGTGAATCGATATAACGATAAAACGTTTGATTGTGATAAATCGCATTCCATATGTTTTGCCATGCCGTTAAAAATTCAGCGCTCTCAAAATCCAGTTCATCACGCGCCGTTCGCAATAACAAATCATACGTTTGTAAACACAGTGGAAATAATGTTGCAGCAGGATGCGATTTTAACGCTTCCTCACTGAATTGATTGCGATATAAATCCTTGTCTAAAAAGGCGTGAATATAGTGATTCACTTCATCTTCAGACGCAACTGTCGTTATGTCTAAATTTTTTTGTAATCGTTTGAGTTCGTCACGCGGATTTTCCATCAAACGTTCATAACTGACGACCACTCGCTTTTTTCCCATGGTTTCTTGAATGGCAGGCACAATGTGCATCAGCCATAATAATAGGCCTGTTTCAATATCAGCACCGGATAAATTTTGATAAGACTGCGCGGACGATAAAGGATTTCGCAATGCAATAATGTAATGTTCTTTCAAATGCAGACTGGCAAAAACGGATTTCCAGAAAGGCAGTAACCGTGTTGTTTGAGGATCTTTAAAACCCCATGCCGTTGTTGTGCTAAAACGGTGTTTAAGCAATTCAATAGCCGATTGTTTCAATAACGCAAGTGAATCACCGAGAAATATTTTTTCATCCAACAATGTGACGCCACTGGATAAGCAGTTTAGTTGGCTGAAAATTTCGCGATTGATTTTATAAACGATTTCGTTGTCTTCCCAAAAACCGGTCGGGTTCACTGTCTGACTGGCGCGCGTCAAATGATTGCCGAGATCGATGCCTAATGCCTTGAGTGCTCTCGTGATAGCACTGGTACCACTGCGAGCAGGGCCCAGTATGACAAAAATATTCTTGATGACTCCTTCATCCATAAATGCAGATCCCTCGGTTCTATTTTGCATATCTTACATTTTTGGGAAATTATTGACAGCCAAATTTCGTTTTAGCATAGAGAGTAGATGTCAACTTGTCTTGTGCCTGGACTAACTGACCAATATTGACATTCACTGCATAGGTCGTTGAAAAACTATCATAGAAATCATTGATGCCACTGTTAGTAGTGTCCATATTATTTTGGTCCACGATGAAAGCAGTCGTGCCGGCAATGACTGTATTCGGAGTAATACCTGAATTAGGAGGACTTGGCGTCGGGCTCGGCGTCGGTGTTGGAGTGGGTGTAGGTTCAGGTGCATTTAAAACTTGCATATTCGTAAACAAGAATGGATCTGCGATAGAACCATTTGTATTCGTCGGAGGATTGGTGTAAGTCACTGTGATGTTCGATTTGTGAGGTAATGTAATCGTGCTCAATCCTACGTTCGTGCCGATTGCCTGTTGTATTTCTGCAAATGAACCCATACTGACAGAGGAATTATTGGCGAGTGTGCCTGCATCAAATACATTGCCGACCGGTAATGCGAGCACCAGCGAAATTGGTTGAGAATAGCCGGTAAAATCTAATGTATTGGTATTGGTGGTATTACCGCCATCGATTAACCCACCGACACCGCCGTTACCCGTGAATACGAATGTGTTGGTACCGCTACCACCCGTTAAGTTACCGAAACCGGCAAAGTTATTGCTGCTGACGGTGCCTCCGTTGGTGCTGTTAATATTCCAGGTGGTAGTCGTGGATGGACCCATCAACGTGCTGTTGGCGCCAGCGCCTACGAATGCGCTGATACCACTGAACGTACCACCAATACCCGTCGAGGTATTCGTTGCCAAATTAACAGTGGGTGAACTCAATCCACTGACATTTAATGTTGAACCATTACCGGCTACATTACCTGTGATAGCCGCGTTACTGCTTCCAAAGATAAAACTGTCTCCTGCTCCGCCAGTCAAATCACCGAATGCACTGAAATTCTTGCCTGCAATAGAACCGGCATTATTGTTTGAAATAGTCCATGTGTTACCACCCGTGGTATTGGTAAAGGTATTAGCTGCCGAACCTCCAATGAAGCTCGTAATTCCGCTGATAGTGGTGACACCTGTTACGGTATTCGCTCCGCCATTCACTGCTATAGGTGTTGTATAAGCACTTTCATCCAACGTTCCGGCTGTCGCGCTGATGCTATTAATCGTATTAGCATCGCCCAAAGCAAATGTATCGCCACTACCGCCGACAAGCGTTCCAAAATTACTAAAGGACGTTGTACTATCCAGACTACCGCCATTATTTTGAGAAATATTCCAGGTATGTGTACCACTACTGGTTGCAGTGAATGTATTTGCATTGCTATTACCATTGTCGCCGATAAAGCTATTGATGTTACTCAGCGTTCCGCCAATTCCTGTTGCTGTCGCTGTTTGTAAATTAACATTCACAGCCGTTGCATAAGCACTTAAGTCCAAACTATTCGTGCCCGTGCCACCCGTTAAATTGCCACTGATGCTATTACCATTTCCGAAGATGAAACTGTCATTTCCTGTTCCACCGACCAAATTACCAAAGCTTGTAAACGTTGAACCACCTACATTACCGCCATTACTCGCTGTGATATTCCAGCTTTGTGTACCGTTAGGACCTGTTAACGCATTGCCGCTGTTGCTACCGCCTGTGAAACTGCCAATACCACTAAATGTCGTGCCAACACCCGTTGCTGTTGCTGCCTGTAAATTCACACTGACTGCTGTGTTATAAGCACTTAAATCCAAACTATTCGTACCCGTTCCACCATTCAAACTACCGCTGATGCTTTGACCGTTACTGAAGATGAAAC
>CAZEEF010000039.1:0-7775 GCA_964511095.1 uncultured Coxiellaceae bacterium
TATGCGCCTTCAAACTGTCGATCATCCGATCAGCCACAGACTGCAGCATTTCAACTGGACCGCCGCCCTGTGCTTCTACGGTGACAGGCAGCACTGTTAAAACCATACTTCCCATGATCAACCAGGAAAAAAGGGATAAAAGGTATTTTCTCATTGATTACTCTCCAGTTGGATTGGCCGTTTTTGTGTTAACCGATTTCGGTGTAGCTTCATCGGTTGCTGTTGAAGTGCCCTTATCATTGTTATTCGTATTACTATTGTTATTACCAATTTTAAATAAAAATTGCCCGATCAATTTTTCCAAAATCATTGCTGCATGCGTTTCCTGAAGAATACTGCCATTTTTCAGGAAAGTTGCACTATACATTGGCAATATTTCGATATAATTATCACCGAGCAAACCCGCTGTTAAAATGGAAGCAGACGAATCATCCGGGATATCTCTGACATTGGAATTAATATGCATCGTGACGATAGCTTTATAGGTCGTTGGGTCTAACCGGATAGAACTGACCTCGCCCACCGTCACACCACTGATCTTAATCGCAGCCCTCACCTTCAACTGACCAATGTCATCGAAAGAAGCGCTCACGTTGTAGCCTTCTGTTTTAAAAAAACTGGTCAACCCACTCACTTTGAATGCCAAAACAAGCAAAGCACCGATGGCTGCCAGCACAAATAAACCGACAAATGTTTCAATTGTCCGCTGCGATAACATCACCAACCCCCTATCATCATCGCGGTTAATACAAAATCAAGCCCCAAAATTGCCAACGAAGAAAAAACGACGGTACGCGTCGTGGCGCTCGCAATACCCGCTGACGTCGGCTCTGCAAAATAACCTTGGTAGACAGAAATCCAGGCTATCACAAAACCAAATACAGTACTTTTAATAATGCCATTCATGATATCTAAATGAAAATCCACAGAGGATTGCATATTTGACCAAAATATACCGGCATCCAATCCTAACCATTTCACCCCGACCAGATAAGCCCCATAAATCGCTGTCATATTAAAAATCATCGTGAGTAATGGCATGGAAATAAAACCACCCCACAATCGCGGTGAAATAACCCGATGAACAGGATTCACTGCCATCATTTCCATACTGGATAACTGATCAGTCGCTTTCATGAGACCAATTTCAGCTGTCACAGCTGAACCCGCACGTCCGGCAAATAATAAGGCTGTGACCACAGGACCTAATTCTCTTGCAACACTCAACGCTACCAGCGGACCCAATTCAGCAGATGCACCGAATTTGGCGAGGGTATGGTATCCCTGCAAAGCAACCACCATACCAATAAATAAACTCGATACCACAATAATAATCAGGGATAAGACACCTTCCGCATAAATCTGTTGTAAAACCAGCGGAAACCCTTTACGAAAATTCGGCACGCGAAAGATGACCTGAAATAACAATTGCCCTGCTTTGCCATAATCACGAATGAGTTCAATACCGGAACGACCTAATAAAGCAATTTGATTCAGCATGTTTCCATCCTTCCCATCAAGTCTTGTTCATATGGAGGAGCGGGAAAATGAAATGGCACCGGACCATCCGGCAAACCACGTAAAAATTGTTGCAATTGATCGGATTGATCGTGCGCAATTTCATCCGGCGTGCCTTTCGCAATCAGCTTGCCTTCTGAAATAACATAAGCATAATCCGCAATACTCAGTGTCTCTTGCACATCATGCGAGACGATGATACTCGTCAAACCTAATGCATCATTCACCACACGAATCAGTTTAACTAATACACCCATCGAAATCGGATCCTGTCCGGATAAAGGTTCATCATACATGATCAACGCCGGATCTAAAGCAATAGCACGAGCCAATGCAACACGTCTTGCCATGCCGCCCGATAATTCTGCCGGCATCAAATCTCTCGCGCCCCGCAATCCCACCATTTGCAGTTTGATCAAGACGAGTGTGTGAATCATTTCTTCGGTTAATCGCGTATGCTCACGCAACGGAAAGGCGACATTTTCAAATACAGTTAAATGGGTAAATAAACCGCCGGTTTGAAACAGCATTCCCATTTTTTTACGAAGCTTATACAGTTTTGTCCGTGACAATCGATGGATATTTTCACCCATCACGAAAACATTGCCTTGTGTCGGTTGCAGCTGCCCGCCGATTAAACGAAGTAACGTCGTTTTGCCCGTCCCGCTCGGTCCCATAATGGCAACGACTTTACCGCGCGGGACAATGAGATCAATACCTTTAAATATCGGCCGCCCATTTCGTTCAAAATGTAAATTGCGGATGTCGACAAGATTATTATCCATTCGAGACAGGGCTCTATTTCAACTGGGCTGGCGTAGAAGACCCCGCTGAAGAAGTCGGTGCCAGCGGGACAATAATCCAAAATATGATATAAACAATGACAAACAGTCCCACGCCTAATAGAGATAACAGGATAAATGCCAACCGTATCCAGGTCGGATCCAGATTAAAATATTCCGCTAAACCGCCGCAAACACCGGCAATCACTCTCTGGTTGCGTGAACGATAAAGACGTCGGGGTGAATTGGATGTATTCATGACATGAGCCTTATAAAAAAGCAATGATTAATCGACATGATAATCCTCTCCTCCATTGAAAACAAATTCTTAATAAATTTTCTTGATAAATTTTTTCCTCAAAAAGCACAATTCAGGGTAAAATAGCCAGTCCAACGATGCGATTTCTAATAAGGCGAATTATGCAAGATATTGAAAAAATATGTAAATTGGGACGAGCCGTCATTGAAACCGAGGCGGCGACCATCACCGCACTGTCCAAACGAATCAATGCTGATTTCGCCACTGCCTGCCAATATCTCTTAAACTGTGAAGGCCGAATCATTGTCATGGGCATGGGTAAATCCGGTCATATTGGCAAAAAAATTGCGGCCACTTTTGCAAGTACCGGCAGTCCAGCTTTCTTTATCCATCCCGGGGAAGCTAAACACGGCGATTTTGGCATGATTACGCCAAAAGATGTTTTGTTAGTGATTTCCAATTCCGGTGAAACCGATGAAATACTCGCTATTTTGCCTTTTATCAAACGATTGGGGATTATCCTGATTTCGTTGACTGGCAATGCACACTCGACCGTTGCCAAAGCGGCAAAAATCAATATTGATGTCAGCGTCGAAAAAGAAGCCTGTCCCTTAAATCTTGCCCCGACATCCAGTACCACAGCCGCACTGGTGATGGGTGATGCATTAGCCATTTCTCTATTGGAACGACGCGGTTTTACCGCAGAAGATTTTGCATTATCGCATCCTGGCGGCACATTGGGTCGTCGTTTATTATTGCGCGTCGATGAAATCATGCATACTGGCAACGCCATTCCCAAAGTCGATTTTAATGCACTGTTGAAAACGGCATTGGTTGAAATCACGCAAAAAAAATTAGGCGTCACGACTGTTGTCAATCAGGAAAATGAATTAGCCGGTATTTTTACAGACGGCGATGTGCGTCGGGCTTTTGACAGTGAGGCGGATATTCACAAAACAGTCATTCATAACATCATGACAAAAAATCCAAAAATTATTCGCCCTGGTACGCTCGCCGCCGAAGCGTTGCATATGATGCAATCGTATAAAATTACTTCATTAATTGTGACAAACGAACAGAATAATCCTGTCGGTATTGTCCATATGCACGATATTTTACGCGCAGGATTGACCTGATGAAAACAACACTCATTGATAAAGCTAAAAAAATCCGATTACTCATTGCTGACGTCGATGGTGTGTTGACGAATGGTTCACTGTTTTATGGCAGTCAGGGTTCTGAAATAAAAGAATTTAGTGTGCATGATGGCTTGGGCATGAAATTACTGGAAAAATCAGGCGTACATCTCGCGATCATTACCGCTAAACAATCCCAGACTGTCGCGATACGCATGCAAGATTTGAATATCAAACACGTTTATCAGGGACAATCCAATAAATTACTGGCCTATGAAGAATTAAAACAAAAATTGAATTTGAACGATGCGGAAATTGCTTATATTGGCGATGATTTACCGGATCTGCCATTGTTGCGTCGTGTGGGTTTATCGGTCTCTGTGCCGAATGCGCCGAAAGTGATGCATGAACATGTCGCATGGGTGACACAAGCCGCCGGTGGCCAAGGCGCCGTGCGTGAATTATGCGAATTCATCATGAAAGCCAAAGGCACTTACGATGCAATGATTGCTTCTTATTTGGAAGGTAACGATTCATGACTATTTTTTCTTCCCGATATACCGTCGTCAGTTTTTTATTTTGCCTTGCATTTGTATTAAGCGCGTGGTCCATTCTGCTTTCAAAACAATTAACACCGCAAAACACGCATCATTCCGATGAACCGGATGCTTACATGGAAAATGTTGTGGCGCTCATCATGAATAAACAAGGCTCGCCTTCTCTCAAAATTGAAGCGCCCAAAATGACGCATTATCCGGAAGAAGATACCACTTATATTAATTATCCGCATGTCACTGTGTATCGTCAATCACCCGAACCCTGGTACATTAATTCAGATCATGCCGAAGCTTCCTATGGCACAGAACAAATTGTATTTTCCGATAATGTGATCATTCACCATCCCCCCGATGTGGAAAATCCTGACACGACCATGAAAACAAATTCGTTAACGGTTTTTCCCGATAAAAAACAGGCAAGCACTGAAAACGCGGTGATCATTACCCAGCCGGACACTATTATTCATGCGGTTGGCATGCTGGCAGATTTAAATGATGGAACTGTTAAATTGCTTTCAGAAGCTAAGGGTGATTATGTACCGACTTCCTAAATGGAATGGTGTGAAATGTGTCTTGTTTATTTTGTTCTTTGCGCCAATTGGCTTGCTTGCCTTAGAAAGCGATGATCAGCAAGTGATGCATATTACTTCAGATGGTTCGACGTTCAATTATAAAACGGGCACCAATATTTATGAAGGCCATGTCAAAATCGATCAAGGCACGACGCATTTGACAGCGGATCGTGTTGTCACAACAAACAACAATCAACACAAAATAGAAGAAGCGATTGCTTATGGTTTCACGCAATTGGCGGAATATACGACCTTGCCAAAACCCGGTGATCCTGTACTGCATGCCAAAGCAAAAGTTATCAAATTTTATCCTGCAAAATCCCTGGTCTATCTGGAAGGCGATGTGGTGGTGACTCAAGGAAAAAATAGCTTTGAGGGCCCTCAAATTGTCTATAACATGAAAGATCAGATTGTCACTGCACCGCCTTCCAAAACAGGTCGTGCCACTATAATGATTGATCCTGGCCAACTAAAATCATGAGCACTTTACGTATTGAAAAAATCAGTAAAAAATTTAAGGCACGCCAAGTTGTCAAAGACGTTTCATTGCATGTACGCCGCGGTGAAGTGGTGGGTTTACTCGGGCCCAATGGTGCTGGCAAAACCACTTCTTTTTATATGATCGTGGGATTGATTGGCTGCGATAGCGGTCATATTTTTTTAGATGATCGGGATATTACAACCCTGCCTGTTCATCTTCGTGCCGAACTCGGCATTAGTTATCTTCCACAAGAAGCGTCTATTTTTCGTAAAATGACGGCAGCCGATAATATCATGGCGATTCTTGAGTTACGTAAAAATTTGAATGCATTACAACGGGAAGAAATTCTCAATCGTTTGTTGGAAGAATTTCATATCACAGGCATTCGTCACTCGTTAGGCATTAGTTTATCCGGCGGTGAAAGACGACGTGTTGAAATTGCACGCGCGCTCGCCACCGAACCGAAATTTATTTTATTGGATGAGCCTTTCGCGGGCATTGATCCGATTTCTGTTGTGGACGTCAAACGCATTATTTCGCATCTGCGTACACGTAACATTGGTGTACTGATTACCGATCATAACGTGCGTGAAACACTGGATATTTGTGAACGCGCCTACATTGTGAATCAGGGTGAAGTGTTACATCAGGGCACGCCGCAAGATATTTTACATAACAAACAGGTCAGAGCTGTTTATCTGGGTGAAGATTTTAATTTATGATCAATGAAAAAATAGCCGTCATTAATGTACTGGGTTTACATACGCGCGCTGCCGCAAAACTGGTTGCCCTTTCTTCCAAATTCGAAAGTAAAATTGAAATTCAAAAAAACGATCAAGTCGCTAATTGTAAAAGTATCATGTCGCTCATTATTCTAGGTGTAACGAAAGGAACCGTTTTGGATTTAATGATTTCTGGTGCGGATGAAATGGAAGCGCGGGATGCGGTGAAGGAATTGTTTAATAATCGATTTGGCGAGGGAGAATAGGAAAAAATACTTTATAAATCATAAAGTTATGTGATTTTTCCGCAAAAAATCGTTAAAACTGTTACACAAAATCAAAAAAACATTAATATAATCATTAAGTTAACTCACTTTTCCCAGTCAATTAATCGCCATTTGAACCGTCTTTTTGCACCTTAAATGCTATAATGATCATGAATAGCCAATGGAGCACTATCATATGCATCCTCAGCATACTCTTTCCAGTACTGCTCGAATGATTCAAATGGAAGAAAAAGGTCGTCCTGACCTGAGCGGTGCTTTCGCTTCATGGAATATGGGAAACCAGCAAGGTCCATTATGGAATTCAAAGCAGTACGATGATGATGTCGATAAGCTTTTAGCGGCAATGAAAATTCACGGTGCAGAGGGCGAGCATATGCCCGATATTATTGTCATTGCAACACAAGAAGAAGGACGTGATGAAAAAAACCAATTAGCATCCCGGGTTCTTCAAAAATTAAACGCTAAAGGCTCCGAGTTTGAAAGTAAAAGCGAATCATTTAAAACACAGACTAAACCGGGAGAATTCGGGAGAGTTTCATTAACCGTATTCAGTCGAAAAGGATTAAATTTGAAGATAGAATCGACAGAGAAACTTCAATATAAAAAGAATGGGATTATTACCAAAGGGAGTATTGGCTATCATATCAGCGTAGATGATCGTTATGATTTTACTGTGTCCGGCGCGCATTTGGATGCCTATAAAGATAATCGTAAAGTGAAGGCAACCACTGCCATGATGGAAAAGCTCAAAGGAATATCCTCAAAAGAGCCTTATGACTTTGTGTCTTATGAGACGATGAAAGAAAACAGCACTGTCTTTGATCTCTTTATGGGAGATTTGAATCATCGTCATGTGCAAGATGATGAAGAAAAGCAAATTCACTTCGATCCACGGGGTCCAGCGTTTAGAACATCCAATGCGAGATATCTCGATGCGCTTGGCTTTGAGCCGATACTGTTTGAAGGTGAAAGTGCAACGACTCTCGCTAAAAATACCTATAAAAAAATCCCTAAAAAGAGTGATAAAGTGGATAATATTATTGATGAAGCCCGATTTGATGGCGGGACAGGACGTCCTTGCTATACAGAAGGCGCACTCGATGGAGGTTTTTTATCGGGTAATCTCGCTGCGCTTAAACCAACGCCTGTTGTTGTAATCGAAAGCGAACTCAGTGATCATAAACCCATTGTATCTACCCTGACGATACCAAGCGGCCCTCAATCCGATTTCGACAGAACACGCGATTGGGTTTTACGAAATATTGATCGCTATGCAAGTGAAGATGTGAAGACAACTCTCCGCGGTCTTAAGGGTGATAAGACGAATGATCAGGAACAGTTGAAAAGTGATCAGAACCATTTGGCAACCGTATTTAATTATTATATGCAAGTCGAAAGTCTCATGCTGTTGGCGGAAAAATATCGATTGAAAAAATCGAGAAACGAGGAAGGATACAGGGC
>CAZEEF010000039.1:7875-12652 GCA_964511095.1 uncultured Coxiellaceae bacterium
AAGTATTTATAAATAAAAATTACATGGAGAATGAAGATGCCAGGAAGAAATTTGTTGATGCATTAGATAAATTAAAAGTAGATGAGACACCGGCAGGAAAAAAGAAAAGTGCGCCAAAAGTTGTGGTCGACAGATTGAAGAGTGTGATGAGTCATGTACAGCCTACAGCACAAAAAAAGAAGACTTCAAAACCAACAAATTTATCCATCAATGTACCGCAGAGTAGTAGTCCCCGATCATCTGACTCTGCACAACAACCCTCACCGAGTACTGCCAGATCGTCGACATCTGCACCCCCTTCCCCTTCAACCACTTCCACTCCGCCATCAACACCTTCAGCGTCTTCACCGCCATCACCACTGCCTCTAACACCTCGAAAACCAAGCTGACACTAAACAGTTTATGTCAACGATTACCAGATCACAGGCAAGTGACTATTTACCATTGGACTTTTCGTGTCAATTCCATAAGCCAGCTTAAACTGCGGCATATTGGCTAACGTTCCATTCACGCGATACATAGCGGGTGGATGGGGATCGACTACCACTAAACGCTCCGCTTCCGCCGGACGAATATTACTCGCCCAAATATGCGCGGCACTCAAGAAAAATTGTTGATCGGGCGTAAAGCCATCGATGGTTTTAGCATTCCGATAAATATCTGCCTCATGAAAAGCGCGATAAGCCAACGTCAGACCACCTAAATCCGCTGTCGCCTCCCCCATCACTAATTTTCCCTGAACATGCTGCGTACCATTCACTGTATAACCGGAAAATTGATTCGCAATTTTTTCGGTTTTTTCCCGAAATTGTTTCAAATCATTTTCAGTCCACCAATTTTTTAAATTGCCCGTGCCGTCAAATTGTGCGCCTTGATCATCAAAACCATGCGTCATTTCATGGCCGATGACAAACCCAATGGCGCCATAATTGATGGCAGCAGCGGCTTTCGGATCAAAAAAAGGCGGCTGCAAAATACCGGCAGGAATGTTTAAGCGATTCATGGAAGCATCATAATAGGCATTAATCGTTTGCGGTGTCATATCCCAGTCATCTTTATCGACTGGTTTACCAATTTTATTGAGATCGCGTCTCGTCAAAAATTCACTCGCACGCATGATATTTAATACATAAGAATCACGATTGATCTCAAGAGAAGAATAATCCCACCATTTATCCGGATAGCCCACGCGTGATTCCATTTTATTTAATTTATCCAATGCGGCTTGCTGCGTTTTTTTATCCATCCAGGTAATGGTTTGCAAATCCTTTTTCAAAGCAGTCCGAATACGATGAATCATTTCTTCTACTTGTTTTTTTGAGTCAGCAGAAAAATGTCTCTCGACATATATTTTACCGATTGCAAACCCCAATGCTTGATCTTCTGTTCTGACGACGCGCTTCCATCGAGGCAATTGTTCTTTTACGCCTGTCAATGCGACTTTCATTTTGAAATTTTCCTGCTGAAAAGGTTCTGATAAATACGGTGCAAATGAATCCACCAAATGCCAACGCAGATAAATTTTCCAATCGTTCAACGAAACAGTTTTTAATTGCGCATTCATCACGTTGAAAAATTGAGGTGTGGCAAGATTAATCGAATTAAATTCAGGATGTTCGATATCCGTAAAATAGTGCTGCCAGGAAAAATTCGGTGTTAATTGGTTCAATTTAACCTTATCGGTTGGATGATACACTGCACGTGGATCACGCATTTCAATACGAGAGAGCGAGGCTTTCGCCAACACTGTTTCGATATGCATGACTATATTGGCTTCTTTGTTCGATTGCGTTTTAGTATCGCCTGACAACTCAAACAGATGAGTCACATAGGATAAATAAGCTTCGCGTATTTTTTGAAACTTTTTATCATTTTTTAAATAATAATCACGATCAGGCAAACTTAAACCGCCTTGCGCCGCCACACCAATCACTTGATTACTGTCTTTGAAATCTTGCATTTGTCCAAAATCAAATAATGCACCCACACCCATCATTTGCAAATGTGCAATGGTTTTTTGGAGATCCTGCAACGTTTTGATGGCATCAATTTGTTTCAACTCGGGCAATAACGGCTTGATGCCAGCTTCATTAATGGCTTTTTCATTCATACCGCTGAAATAAAAATCCCCCACTTTTTGTTCAATACTGCCGGGAATCGTCGGCTTTTTTTCAGCGTCTGTGAGAATAGTACGAATAAGTTGTAAATTTTGTTCCTGAAGAATATGAAAATTATCCCAACTGGAATAGGCCGCTGGAATGGCATTTTTCTTTTTCCAACTGCCATTGGCATATAAAAAGAAATTTTTGCCCGGATCGACTTTCTTATCTAACCAATCCAGATGCAATCCTGAAGAGGCTTCAGACGCAAAAATGTTGAATGAAATCAAACCGAATACGATGAGCGCAACGAAACGCATATTAATCACCCGCTACAGTCATACTTTCAATTAATATTGAACCGGTTTGAATATTACCACGTTTATCGACATCGTTGCCTACTTCAACCAGATTTTTGTAAATATCACGTAAATTACCCGCGATGGTGATTTCTTCCACAGGATACTGAATATGGCCCTTTTCGACCCAAAAACCCGTTGCACCGCGAGAATAATCCCCCGTCACGAGATTAACACCCTGCCCCATTAAATCCGTTACCAATAAACCGGTATCCATCGTTTTTAACAATGTCGGTAAATCGTTATTGCCGGTATTAATAAACAAGTTATGAACGCCGCCTGCATTACCCGTGGTTTGCATACCCAATTTGCGAGCAGAATAAACACCGAGACAATAACTTCGCAAGATACCGTTTTCGATAAAAACATTGGGGCGCGTTGCGACACCATTTTCGTCAAAAGCCGCACTGCCTAATGATTTTTCCAATAAGGGCCGTTCATCGATTTTAATATGCGAGGGAAAAACAGATTGACCGATTTGATCCAGCAAAAAAGACGTTTTTCGATAAAGATTGCCGCCAGAAATCGCTGCCACAAAATGACCTATCAAACCGCGCGCTTCTTCCGCTGCAAAAATGACGGGCACTTTGCGTGTCGTTAAGCGGCGAGCGCCCAGACGACGTAGTGTTTTTTCAGCCGCTGTATTCGCTACCCATTCAATCGATTCTAATAATGCGGGATCACAAGAAAGCGTATAGTTGTAATCGCGCTGCATATCCTCTTTTTCTTGAGCAATAAGAGAGCAACTTATATCATGACGGCTGGCGCCTGTCAGGCCAATAAATCCATGCGAATTGCCATAAGCATGCCAGCCTTTCGTCGTAGAGAGTGAAGCGCCTTCCGAATTGGTAATGCGTTTATCCTTAGAAAGTGCAATACTTTCACATTGACGGGTGATTTCGATAGCCTGTTCGACGGTAATATCCCAGGGAAATAATAAATTTAAGGGCGGATGATTAAAGGCCAGCCATTCTTTTTCAGCAAGACCCGCATAGTCATCCTTATCGCCAAAACGGGCGATATTACACGCTGCCTTGACGGCCGACTGAATGGCATCCCTCCGTAAATCCGATAGACTGGCTGAACCGGTTCGCTGCCCAAAATAGACAGTTATATCAATGATTTTATCCTGGTTATATTCCACTGACTCCACTTCCCCCAGACGGGAAGTGACAGAAAAGCCTTTATTTAAGCCAATATCGACTTCTGCGCTGCTTGCTCCCTGACTTTTTGCCTCTTTTAAAATGTCTTGAACGACGTTTTTTAAATATTCGGGATTATTCCAAACCTCTAACATAAATTTTTCTCTCTGTATGATATTCATTCTGTAAAATTTATAGTATCTTATTAGCGAAACTTTAACATGGAGAAACAAAAATGAAAAAACTTATTGCTTCATTAGTAATCGGCGCTTCCGTCCTGGGCACAGTTGCTTTGGCTGAAGATGCACAACAAAATGCTACCCCAAACAAATCTGATGCAGTAATGCAACAGTTAGCTGACAACAGCTCCACAGCAGCAACGAAAGATGCTTCTGCTGATCAAGCTGCCGCTCCAGCTAAAAAAGCTAAAAAGCATTGCGCAAAAAAGCATAAAAAGCATCATCATGCTAAAAAAGCAGCTGACACAACCGCTCCAGCGGCTCCAGCAGCTGACGACGCAAACGCTCCAGCTACCAAGTAAATTAAAATGCGGTCTTATAGTTTTATGGGACCGCTTTTTAACAGCCTTTTCTTCCCCGGAATAATAAATGATTGATGATTCAGAGAATGACGACTCACCGGAACGCCCCACTAAATCTGCTTTAAAACGTCAAATGACAGCCTTGCAGGAAATAGGTGAAATACTAGTCAATTTACCGGAAAGTCAATTAAAACAAATTCCGCTCGAAAATCCTTTATTCGATGCCATCCGAACCGCTCGCTCATTAAAAAGCCACGAAGCTCGGCGTCGTCAATTGCAATATATTGGCAAATTGATGCGCAACATCGACCCTGAACCGATTCAGGTCGCGCTAGATAAAGTGCAAAATAAAAGCCAACAAAGTAAAGCCCGATTTCATCAAATTGAACGTTGGCGAGATCGATTGATTGCGGAAGGTGATTCTGCGCTGGAAAAATTATTGGAACAGTATCCTGATATTGATCGGCAACGGATTCGACAGTTAATTCGTCAATCGCAACAGACAGAGTTATTTCGGTATTTGCGTGAATGGATGGAAAAATAATAAATAAGTGTTCATGGCGCCTCCATTCTGTCATTCTCGCCTTCACGCACTGTCGTCCGGTAAATCGGTATGATAATTACACACAAAAACGT
>CAZEEF010000040.1:0-12591 GCA_964511095.1 uncultured Coxiellaceae bacterium
CTTTATTCACTAAACTCAAAAACTCACTTCGCGTCCGTCGATCTTCACGAAAAGTACCTAACATCACGGACGTTGTCATCACCGAGTTTTGCTTTTCCACGCCGCGCATCATCATGCACAAATGCTTTGCTTCGATAATCACACCCACACCCCGACCTTGCGTGATTTCTAAAATAGTTTCTGCAATTTGCTTGGTTAATTTTTCTTGAACCTGTAAGCGGCGTCCAAACATATCGACTATTCGTGCGATTTTTGATAACCCGATGATTTTTCCTTTGGGAAGATAAGCGACGTGACATTTTCCAATAAAAGGTAACAAATGATGTTCGCATAATGAATACAATTCAATATCTTTAACAATAATCATTTCATCATTGTCTGTTTCAAAAAGTGCGCCATTCACCACTTTTTCTAATGATTGCTGATACCCATGAGTGAGAAATTGAAATGCTTTTGACGCTCGTTTGGGCGTATCTTTAAGGCCATCACGATTCAAATCTTCGCCGACACTTAAAATAATTTTTCTAAATTCTTCTTCCATTATGTTCCTCGTTTTGTTTGAAACTAACCTGGCGGCCACATCATTTGTCTGCCGCCTAACAAATGCGCATGAATATGAAAGACAGTTTGACCAGCGCCCCGATTACAATTCATGACGAGTCGGTAGCCTTCCTCTGCAATCCCTAATTCTTTTGCAATTTTTTGTGCGGTTTCCGCCATATGACCGATCAGCGCATGATCCGCTGTAGAAAGATCATTTAATGTCGCAATGTGTTTCCGCGGAATAATTAATTTATGATGCGGTGCTTGAGGATTAATATCATCAAATGCGACCACGGAATCATCTTCATACAATAATTTAGCCGGTATCTCGCCAGCTGCTATTTTACAAAATAAACAATCCATTAAAACAGGCTCCCACGTGAATCCAAGATCGCCTAGTTTACGAAGTTGAAAAGATTTTTTCCAGTTAAACCTGAGTTAAGCTAATTCATATTTGACCTCTCGGCTATTCTCGAGTAAAGTTTGCACTCGTTTTTTTACGTATTTTGAATTGCGATGATGCCCATTTTAAATATAGCCAGTTACAAATTTGTTGCGCTTTCGGATTTATCCCGGCGTTGTTCTATTTTGTTAGAAAAAACCCATTCGTTAAGCATAAAAGGGACTATATTATTGAGCGCTGAGGGCATGAATCTCAGCCTGGCTGGCATCGAAAAAAATATTGTCGAATTTATTCTTTTTTTAAAAAATGACCCGCTTTTTAGGGATATGACTTTTCGCGAAAGTTATTCGGATTTTCAGCCGTTTAAACATATGCGCGTGAAAATCAAAGAAGAAATCATCACCTTACGTCAACCCGATATTCATCCAGAAAATCAGGCAGCCCCAGATATTTCACCTACAGAATTTAAAAAATGGATGGATGAAAAACGCGATATAACGATTTTGGATACACGCAACGATTATGAGATCAAGTTTGGTACTTTTGAAAATGCGACACAGTTAAATTTGGATGAATTTGGTGAATTTCCAGCGGCCATGCATCAAGTTCCTCATGAAAAGCCGGTGGTAATGTTTTGCACAGGCGGTATTCGTTGTGAAAAAGCGGCATGGGTGCTGCTTAATGCCGGATACTCGAATGTCTATCAATTAAAAGGCGGCATTCTAAATTATTTTGCTGAAGTGGGCGCAGAACATTATCAAGGGGAATGCTTTGTATTTGATGAACGCATCGCGGTGGATGCAAATTTAATTTCTTCTGGCACAAAACAATGCGTCATATGCCAGGGACCTATTCGTAAACAGGAACAGATAGCGTCACAAAGCGCTTGTCAAGCGTGCGCGTCTCTTCAATAAAAATGTGAGGAAAAAAATCATGGGATTAGAGAAAGTAGAAGCAGGCCGTGCCGTTCCGGATGATGTGAATGTCGTAATAGAAATTCCAGCAAACAGTCATCCTGTTAAATATGAAATAGATAAAGAAAGTGGAATGCCTATGGTTGACCGGTTTGTGGGAACGAGTATGTCTTATCCTTGTAATTATGGATTTATTCCCCATACGCTATCAGAGGATGGCGATCCTGTTGATGTGTTAGTGGTGACTCCCTTTGCGCTGCAACCGGGTGTTATCATCCGCTGCCGTCCTGTGGGTATGTTGCGCATGACGGATGAGTCGGGTCCTGATGCCAAAATCCTGGCTGTGCCTGTCGATAAATTGACGTCGAAATATAAAAACATCAAAAAACCAGACGATTTGGGCGCTGATTTTTTGGCAATGGTAGGCCATTTTTTCCAACATTATAAAGACTTGGAATCCGGGAAGTGGGTCAAGATTGATGGCTGGGAAGGGATGGATGCTGCGAAAAAAGAAATTTTAGACAGTGTGGCGCGTTATAAATAATTGACTGTCATAACAACTAGTTAACTGTATCTTAAGTATCTCTTAAGATAAAAAAAGTAAAATATGCATACAGTGGGTTGATCTAGCGGATCGGTTGGCAAATGGTTTACAGATCCCATGGATTCTGTATTTTTTCTTACAAACGGTGATGGCCAACGTCCCTATTAAGATTCGATAAAAAAAGTCGATAATGATAAAAGTAATTAATTAGTCAGGTGTTTTGTGTTTAAAAAACGAATAATCAATAAACGACATACATTAAATTTTTGCGAAGCAGCTTGTCTCTTTGTGGCCGTTTATGTCATTTGTTATATGCTTCGGCATGATAACGTCTTTCCCATGTCGATTAACTCTGTATGGTATTGGTTTAGTCATTGGACCCGACATTTTCATGTGATTGCAGTCGCTTTATTGCCAGTTTATGTGGCATTAATGGTGTTTGGAACCGCCATTATTGGAATTTATCTGGGATCTGCGATTCAGCGTTGGATTAATCAGGTGTTACCGACATCTCATCGGTGACATAGAGTTGACCTATTTTTTCTCCTACCTTGACGACTGTATTTTCCTGTAATGTCGCTAGCCATTCGCCGCTGTTTTTAGGCAATAACACGATCACAGTCGATCCCATTTTAAACAAGCCGAGCTCATCCCCTCGCACAATCACGGGCTTGTCCGGATAATGTTCTGTCGTGATTTTGTTTCTGGCATGTTTCATCGGCCAAACAGTTTGAATGTTTCCTACCAGCATCGCACCGACCAAGATAATCGCCATAGGTCCAATGACTGTTTCGAATACACAGACGAGGCGTTCATTTCGGGCAAATAAATGAGGCACCGTTTCGGCTGTTAATGGATTCACAGAAAATAAGTTACCTGGAATGTAAGTCGTTTCCAATAAGTGACCCGTGATTGGCATATGGACACGATGATAATCTTTAGGCGCAAGATAAATGGTCGCAAAATTGCCATTTTCAAAGGATTGGGCGAGCGTTTCGGCTCCGCCTAATAATGAAACCGTCGTGTAATTAAAATTTTTAGCTTGCAGAATGATGTTATTATTTATTTTACCGATTTGACTAATACAACCATCGGCGGGACTCGAAAGCGTTTTATCGCCAGGGGCAAGCGGTCTCACGCTCGGTTTTAATTGTCGTGTAAAGAAACTATTAAAATGGGGATAATCCTCTATATTTTCAGACAGGGCTTCACTCAAATTGACATGATATTTTCGAATGAGGCGCCTAATCGCCCAATTTTTAAACCATTTCCATCGACATTCAGCCAACCAGCCAACAAATTGAGTGATTTTATGCTGTGGACAGCAGTATTGAGCGAGTACATACAGTGGTTTTGACATAACTAAATGAGTTATCCATCCAAAAAACGGCTGATTATAAAGTGAAAAAAGGTTGGTGTCAGTTAATTCATGTTAATTTAGACGTGAAAAAATGGCGATTTACGAATACACTAAAATAGAAACGGGATTCGCCCGAACGATGAGGGATGTCTATGTTAGTCAAATTGATTATTGTTCTATTTCTGTTTGTGATTCTCTATAGCCTCGGTAGCGCGTTATATTATCTGGTACATGAAAGAAATACAAAAGATGCCGATCGTGTGGTGAAAGCATTAACATGGCGAATAGGATTGTCTTTATTGTTGTTTGTTTTATTGTTTGCAGCGTATGCGATGGGTTGGATTAAACCGCATGGCATCTAAATGGTTTAAGGCATGTATTCATTTTTTTCAATCGCTGGATCAATTGCAAAAATCGATCTTGTCCTGTTATTTTCAAAAAGAGTATAAAGAAAAAAAATATGATTTCGAACAAAAAATCTATAAATCCCGTCTGAAATTACTGGGTGCAATGAAAAAAATTCGTTCGATAATGAAGGATAATAGACAAAAAAACCTGACACAGATTGAAAATATATACGAAATGGTTTTTTCATTAAATATCTTGAAATTACAGGTCACTGACTATGCGACGTTTGAGATTTGTGAAAAAGAATTTATCAATATTTCCGTTAGACTGTCTGCCGTATTAAAACACATTATGGCATTACTGAAAAAGAATTCAATTATGCAATCCAATTCTCTCGTCAGTGATGCTGCAAAAATAATGGGTAAATTATCGAATCAAACGGATTCACTGGAAGAAGTATATCGCAGCACGTTGCAGGTTGTATCCAGGGATCCCATCTTTTTTCTTTTTTTTCTACAGAATTTAATGGCATTACGTGATGAACTCGAATCTTTTATTTTAGGATTAATCGATGATCGAATTAACAAAAAATAATAAAATTCGTTATATGATCAATTTAGTTGTTACGATGAGTTTGGCATTCATCCTCAATTATTATTTTGCTGAAACCGATGTTTTTTTAATTCCGTTGACAGCCATCTATGTCATGCAAACAGCGATTGGCAATGCTTTTTATCAAGGCATGCAGAAATTGTTATTAGTTTTTGCGATAATAACGGCTGCCTCGTTACAAATTTATTCCATGTCATTTTTTTATATGCTAGCGCATGATGTCTTAATCGGGAGTGCGGTCGGCATCATGACGAATCTGGTTTTTCCGCCGCAAAAACCCGATAAAGAATTTCGGGAAAGCATTCTGCCGGCGATTAAAACATTGAATGATTATTTTTCCATGATTATTGATCAATTACTGCAGCAAGATAGTAGCCACTTTGATAATACAGCACTGGAAAATGTATTGCTTAAGTTACCGGACTGGGTTTATGAACCTGGATTCAATAATGCATTACAGACAGGGTATCGCTTTTTTTTAATGAAAGTAGAACAAATGAGTGATGTGTTAATGTCAATGCATCATTTAGCCCGTTATCAATACGATAAAGAATTGATCGCAAAGATCAGACCGACATTATTACACTATGTGGAGCATGTGAATCAATTTTTTATATCGATTGTGACTGTGCTTGAATTAAAAGTGCTCTCAGAAGAACCTAGCGATTTAGAACATGAAATGACGGAATTACAAAATCATTTATTTACGATTGTACCTTCGAGTCTGGAATTATTGGATATGCGGCGAGATTATGTTTATCTCGCCGCGTTTATTTATGATTTGAAAGAATTGCGTAACCTGTTGTTGAAGATGGGGGAGGCGTTGCGTTAATTAAATTTCGACATCCACACTCCGCAAAACGGGTCTCTCATCCAGATGCGTTTCACCCGGATACAGTGTATTAGCACCCCACTCAGACCACGAACCATCGTATAAAGCATGCTCGGGATGTTCCATTAATTCTAAAACAAAATTTAAAATAGCCGCTGTAGTTCCAGATCCGCAGGTCGAGACAATAGGTGATTTTAAATCGATGGCAAGATCACTTAATAATTTACGGATTTTATCTAACGGTAAAAAACAGTGTGTTGATTTATCAAAAAAGGAAGTATAGGGAAATGAAAAACTGTCAGGAATGTGGCCGGCGCGCAGATCAGGACGTGGCTCAGGTGCGCCTGCAAATCGCATGGCATGGCGCATATCAATCACTTGTTCTCTGTGCGTTTGCAGATTTTTTTTCATAGCAGTCAAAGAACGCAATAAATGCGGTTGAAATTTTGCCGTGTAAGACTTTGCTGTCGTCGCTGTTTCGCCGGAGGCGAGTTTGCCGCCATATTTTTCAAAGGCAGCAAGGCCGCCATCTAAAATATATAATTGATGCGGATTATGTCCAAATACACGCATCATCCACAGTGCCCGGCAGGAAGAATGCAGGTCGCTATTATCATAAAAAATAATTTTATAATCATCACGAATGCCCAGCTTCCCCAATTTCTCGCTAATGATTTTTTCATCGGTGATTAACATATTGGGAATCGGGTTTTCAGCATCATGAAACACGCCGACATCGAAAAAGTGCGCATCCATAATATGTTTATTCACAAATTCCTGTTTTGCATCGCGCCCCGTTTGAGGTAAATGCCAGCTAGCATCCAGAATAATAAGGGATTTTTGATTTTTTCGAAATTTATCCAGTTGGGCGGCATTAATTAACCAGGACATTGTGTTTTAACCTCTTTATTGTATTGAGTAGCGTATTATAACTAAACCAGAGTGGCTTGTCAGAAGGAGGTTGAAGGGGTAAAGTGCAGCTTGTTTGATAGACATTTGGGGAATGCAGCATGCAAGATTCAATCAATGAACAAACCATTACAGCCGAATTAATCCGTGAACTCATTAAAGAAAAACGGTCTGAGCGGCGCTGGAAAAACTTCCGGTTTTTTCTGATCCTCTTGTTTATTATCGCTCTGGGATTTTTTATTTTTTCGGATTTTAATCCGTCCAAAGTCACAGAAGATGACGAAAAAGGGTATGTTGCATTGGTGCGTTTGAATGGAACGATTGGCCCGGATGAAGATTTTTCAGCTGCAACCGTACTCCCTTTGTTAAAAGAAGCTTTCAGTGACAAGCAGGCTAAGGGCGTTGTGTTAGATATTAATTCAGGCGGCGGTACGCCGGTGCAGGCATCGATTATTCATGATGCTATTTTGGATTTAAAAAAGAAGTATCACAAAAAAGTGATAGTGGTCGGTGAAGATATGATGGCATCCGGTGCTTATTTCGTAGCGGTGTCTGCCGATAAAATTTATGTCAATCCCAATACACTGACCGGTTCGATAGGCGTCATTATGAAAGAGTTTGGATTTCCTGATCTCATTAAAAAATTAGGCATTGAGCGTCGTGTCTATGCTTCGGGCGCCAATAAAGATCGATTGGATCCATTTTTGCCGCAAAATAAGGAAGATATCGAAAAAATTCGCCAGGTTATTGGTGAAATTTATGGAAATTTCAAACAAGTGGTTGAAAAGGGACGTCAGGGAAAATTACATGGCCAGGATAACGATTTATTTTCAGGCGATTTTTGGTCAGGACAAACGGCCCAACGGCTGGGATTAGTCGATGAATTAGGCAATCTTTCGGATGTGTTACATAAAGAGTTTCAAGTGTCGGGTTATAAAGATTATAGCCATGAACAATCGATTGTGAAAAGTTTGATGGGACAGGTGGGCGCGTCGCTGGATTTGAAATTGAACAGAGATCGGTTTAAGGTAGTAGAGCAAATTTAAAAGGAATCAATGGCAGTTAACCCGACGTTCGCGTTATAAGGATATCAATATGCCAACACTTATTTTTCTCGCCATTGCCTATCAAGTTCAAACGATCAAATGGCGCTATCTTTTTTTAGTGCTCACTGCTGTCAGTTTGATCTCGAATCTTTATTATAAGAGGTGGACACAGGAAATTTATTCTGTGGTGATTGTCATGTTGCTTTTTATGCTAACGCCTCATTTTTCTCGCTGGTGGCAAAAACGCAATGAGCGCAATAACCCGAGTTCTTTTTGGAGCTTTCTGAAAGAAACCTGGCTGCTCGCTAACTATAATAAATCTAAATTATTTTTTTGGATTTTTTTCCTGATTGTTTCCATCACGGCTATTTGTTTTTATATGGGTTTGACAAATCAAGCCTTATTAGGCGGCTTATTAGTTGTTTTTGTTTTGATATATGGATTAAAAAATTTGTTTTCTCTCATTATGCCACCGGAATGGTTTTTACATGATGTGAATACGGAATATGTATTTTTATCCGTATTGATCGCCTATTGGTTATCTGATTTCATCAGTCAAAAACTGAGTTTTCAATTTACACTCCCGATGACAATAGCAGCGATAGTCTGTTTAGCCGGATTTTTTTGGGTTCGAACGAGCAGTCGTTATCTGATTCCCGGATGCGCGTTAGTGTTATCCGATATTATTTGGCAATTACTGCGACTCATACAAGATAATGAAGCTTATTCGAATTCACTTGCCATGACAGTATTTTTTTTAGTAATAACGATGTTGATCGGCTTAATTTGGCTGATCAAAAAACCCGGTATGATGCCTATTGTTTATTTAACGCTCTTTCAACTTTTCCGTTTTTCGACATTTTCTTATGAAGCGACTGAACGTGCTATTTCCAATGATCTTTCTGTATCAGAAGCATCTGATTATATGTTGTATCTAGTTTGTTGGATGTATATTGTGCCATTATTATTTTGGATGATTGGCTTCAAACAAATTCAATCGACTGAAAATAAAACCCTGGAACACCCTGTTATGAGAAAAAATAAACGTTTTGAAGAATTAAAAAAGAGAGCGCACATTCAATAAAACTATATTTATTTTAAATCATGCCTGGTCGATTCACACTTGTCATAAATTGTGGCGCATAGGCCGGAATGGGTAATGCAGTTGCATTCCAGACGGGAATTACCGTGCCGCGTCCTGTTGTATAACGTGACACAATATTGGGTGAGCCAAAATAATAGATACTGCTATCATCATTTGCGGAAGCAAAAATTTTTCTGTCTGCGGCGATATTGGCATGTGCGTTTTTATACGTTTCGACATACATATTTTTGCCATGCAGATATTGCCCGCCGAAATGCGCATTATCCGTGAGATACAAATTCAGGGTCACTATACAGCCCGCTAAGCCAACACGGGCATTGTTATGCAATGTCACAGTGGCATCGTGACTGCTCACCCAATAAAGATGAACACAGGCATTGCCAACGGCGCTCAAGCGTTTCAAATTAGCATATCCCGCGACGGCTGTTCGACTATTGCCGCATGCATTAATCATCAGAGAACGACTGTCCGCACCGATAATATTGACTTTACCATTCGTCAAATTATTGATGGTTTGAATACCCACACGACCGCTGACATTGACAGCGCCATCGCCTCGATTAACGACATAAAGGCTCGGCGTATAGGCGCCTATCACGGAAACGGAACCGGATCCTTCGTTGTTGACTTTCAATAAATTGATATGACCGCTTAATAAAATACTACCGGCATTATTAGCATCAATCACCAAGCTATGACTGCATAGCATGCGTCCTTCGACATTGACAGCACCTGATACTGTTAACGATCGAAGATCACGCACGCCAATACGCACGATGACATTTTTTAAATTAGCCATTTGCCCTTTATCATCTTCGGGTTGGGTAATAGTCACCGTATCACCCGATTCCTGAACGAGAATCTGACGTGTTGATTCATTCGGTCCTAAAATATAAATGGCATTGCGTTCCTGTTGGCCTGCGATTTGCACTTGAAAACAGCCGCGAATAGTCACATGGGTAAATTCTGAAACTTTCATCGTGGTCATACTCATGGCTTTGTCAGGCGGGGCCAGTCTTGAGTCACTTTCTGTCGCATTCGGTTGACCTGTAAAAAACCAACGATCTGCGTCATGTGTCCAAATCATCGGATTGAGATTGACAGTTCTCATCCATGTTTCTTCCAATAAATTTTGATTCACGGCAGGATGGGGAGTTCTGGCGCAGGAAATGAGAGTGATCATGCAAAAAAAAGCGGCGATAAGCAGATGGCGCATCTTCATGGAATCCCTCTGGTTGATATCACATTAATCAAAAATGTATCACATTGGTGCGGTCTGTTGCAAAAGATATAAATGCCCATAAACCGGCTCATTATTTTGCATACGCGTGATCGCTTTTTCATAATGCACAATTTTAAAATGATTTTGCTTGGCGAGTGTTTCAATATATTTTTTGTGATGCGAAAAACGCCCTGACTGATTCATTTTATACTCTTCATTTTCGCTGATTTCCGTATTAAATAAAAATAAGCCACTGGCACGTAATGCCTGTTTAATATGCTGAAATACAGTCGATAAATTGCCAATATAAACGAGCGTATCCCCTGCCATAATCAAATCATAATCCGCCCTTTTTTTCGCTAAAAAAGAAATGAGTTCATCGCATGCAAGCGTGGTATAAATGTTTTTATCGCGAGCCATGTCCAGCATTTTTAGGGATAAATCGACACCCGTCAGTGTTTTCAGAAAGGGTTGAACCGCGCTCGCGCATAAGCCAGTCCCAGCACCTAAATCCAAAATATCCCAGTGCGCATTCGTTGCGTGCAATTGAGTTAAAATACGTTTGAAATGAATCGGTATTTGGTAATCAAGCGCTGTTAACAAATGTTGTTCATAATGGTCCGCATACGAATCAAATAACGATTTAACATAATCTGTTGGCGCTGCCAATAAGGATTGATTTTGCGACAGGGCCTGAATGGTATAGTGAATGGATTGATTATCGGGTTGTAATTTTAAAGCTTCCTTAAAATGCTGCAATGCGAAAGGAATATGTTGTTTTGCAAGAAATGCGACACCTAAATTATTGTGTGCCGCAAAAAAATCTGGATCTATCCGAACGGCTTTTTGATAATGCTGAATTGCGTTATCCATATTGCCAAGTTGGGTATCAATCACGCCAAGATTAAATAAAATTTGTGTATCATTCGGTGTTAATTCTAACGCTTTTTTATAATGCATTTTTGCTTCATTCAAGGCGCCCTTTTTTAAATAACATGCAGCAATATTCGACTGCGTTTCCACATGATGCGGTTGTGTTTTTTCAATATGTAAAAATTCGATGAGTGCTTCGTCTATTTTTTCTTTTCGCATCAGACTTGATGCCAAAAGAAATCGTGCTGCAGCATGTTCAGGGGCGAGCTGTAATAATTTTTGATAAGTTTCAATCGCATCATCTAATTGATTTTGTTTGACGAGCGCTAATCCCAAATTGTAATAAGCATCCACAAATTGAGGCGCTATTTGAATGGCTGCATGATACGCCATCACAGCATCCTGTAGTTTTCCCTGCGCATAAAATACATTGCCCAAATTATTCAGAGCGGGCGCATAATGGGGATATTCTGCAAGGATTTGTTGTAATAACGCCGCTGCCTGATTAAAAAGTCCTTGTGCTTTTAAAACATTTGCCTGATGCAGTGTAGAAGTAAGATTTTCATTTTTCATGTATCGCATCTCATATATACTAATCGAATAATATTAAGGTAAATTCACGAATGAAGCGATCCATTCAGCCTGTTAAAAAACCTGTTCAGGCAAAAATAAAAATACCCGGTTCAAAAAGTATCACCAATAGAGCGCTCTTATTGGCAGCATTAGCCGATGGCGTTTCGGAAATTTCATCGATATTAATCAGTGATGACACGACTGCTTTCATCCAAGCATTAAGACAGTTGGGCGTGATGATTCAATATGATGAAACGATTCAGACTTGTATTGTAGGTGGATGTAATGGTCTTTTTCCCAAACGTGAAGCATCCATCTGGTGTGCGGAAGCGGGTACTGTTGCCCGATTTTTATTAGCCGCCTGTGCTTCATCACCGGGTCAGTATTTTTTTGATGGTTCAGCGCGGTTGCGTGAGCGTCCTGTTTCATTATTATTGGATGTGCTTCATAGGCAAGGTGCAAAATCGGATGCGATGCAAATGCCTTTAACCTTACAGGGTCGTCTGGGCTTGCCGGGTGGTGAAATTGAAATAGACGGTTCCCAAAGCGGACAATTTATTTCAGCGTTATTAATGATAGCGCCATTTGCGCAATCCCCTGTGGTTGTCAAAACAACGCAGTTGGTGAGTCGTTCATTTGTCGATATGACGTGTATGATGATGGCAGAATTTGGTGTATTAGTGCGTCGTTTTCATCAAGAACATTTTTTAATTCCAGTTCCTCAGCGCTATACAGCCCGGGATTATATTGTTGAGCCAGATTTGACAACCGCCTCTTATTTTTTTGCGGCGGCGGCTGTGACGGGTGGCGACGTGACTATTCAACCGGTCGATCTGAAACAATCCAGACAGGGAGATGCTCATTTTTTGAAAATTTTAGAAAAAATGGGTTGTACGATAACGGAGGGGTCAACAGGATTAGGCGTTAAAGGGCCTGTTGAATTGCAGGGGGTGAGCGTGGATATGCGTGATAGTTCGGATACGTTCATGACATTGGCTGCCATAGCGCCTTTTGCTGCCACGCCGACGGTCATTACGAATATCCGCCATACGCGATTGCAGGAATCGAATCGCATTACTGTCATGCGTCAGGCGTTGGAAAAATTAAAAGTGAAAGTCGAAGAAGGGCCTGACTGGATTAAAATTTATCCCACTCGACCGGTTGCCGGCACAATTGACGCACATAATGATCATCGTATTGCGATGGCGTTTTCGATTATTGGATTGCGTACAGGCATTGAAATTGATGGCGCGCAATGTGTTTCCAAAACATATCCCGAATTTTTCGACCAGTGGGAAACGTTGTAT
>CAZEEF010000041.1:0-12427 GCA_964511095.1 uncultured Coxiellaceae bacterium
TAAAGTAAAAGTCGCTGGGTCCCGCGCCAGGAGCAGCGCGGGATGACGTGGAAAGAGATTTGTGCGCAGTGTCGGAGGTGAATGTATTATTAAGGCCATGAACGATAACAAAAAAACCCGCCTGAAGCGGGTTTTTTATTATAAACAAAAATTACAACTTGGTTTCTTCAAACAAAACATGCATCCCGGATTTACCTGTTTCAGGATTGTATGCGCGAGGATCAAAGTATTTTTTCTTAAACTTTTCAGCCATCGTGCGCTTGTTTTTGGTGGTGGTACGAAAAGTACCTGTTTTTTTACCCGCTTTTGTGGTGCCGGTAGATGCCATTTTAATTTTATCACGCATAATACATACCTTTTTAGAGGTTAGTTATCTTGTTGTTCGCGTTCTTTGATATCTTGCAGAACTTTTTCGATACCGTGCTTGTCAATAATACGCATTCCTTTGGCGCTAACACGTAATTTAACATAGCGTTTTTCATTTTCTAACCAGAAACGATGTTCCTGAAGGTTAGGATTGAAACGTCGTTTGGTTTTATTGTTAGCGTGGGAGACATTGTGTCCCGCCATCGGACGCTTTCCTGTAACCTGACACACTCTAGCCATATTTTTTTCTCCAATAAATCACAATTGCGCAAAGGCAGGTCGCGATTTATACCAGAATATGGGCTATAGCGCAAGCAGCCTGGTTCATGCATGATTCAAATAATCGCTATATCCATCCATGTTCCGCAAATGAAAAGGCCTCCTTATGACCTATCACAATATGATCAATAACCCCAATATCAATCAGCGCGAGCGCCTGTTTTAACCGTTGGGTCAGCGCTTGATCGGCATCGCTCGGTATGGCGCTGCCGGAGGGATGGTTGTGGGCAAAAATCACTTTTGCGGCATTGTGAGCCAGTGCCCGTTTCACCACTTCACGCGGGTAAACGTTCGCTTCATTAATGGTGCCATGAAATAATTCTTCAAAACACAGCAAACGATTATGGCTATCTAAAAACAGGCAGGCGAAGACTTCATGCGAATAATTTTTCAGTTGATGAGTCAAAAAACGTTTTGTGAGCTGGCTATCATGCAATGTTTCACCGATTTGAAAGTCAGCATCGAGAAAGCGACGGCCCAGTTCCAGAGCAGCTTGTAATAAAGCATATTTTGCCTTGCCAAGACCGCGTTGCTGGTAAATTTGATGCGGATAACTCTGTAATAATTTCTTCAGCCCGTTAAAGGAAATCAATAAATCGCGCGCAATATCCAGTGCTGTTTTACCCGGAATCCCCGTGTTAACAAAAATCGCTAATAATTCCGCGTCGGACAAATTTTTGGCACCAAACAAAAGCAATTTTTCTCGCGGTCGTTCGTTTAACGGCCAGTGTGTGATAGACATAGCAATATTCTCCAGAGATAATGGGGACTCGAAATAGGTATAATATGAAAAACTTATTGATTAATAAGCGAATTCTTTTAGGTGTGACAGGAGGGATTGCTGCTTATAAAAGCGCCGATCTGGCAAGAAGGTTGAGAGATGCCGGTGCGATAGTGCGTGTGGTGATGACGCCGCATGCCAAAGAATTTATTACTCCGCTGACCTTGCAGGCTGTATCGGGTCATCCTGTACACGATGCATTATTTGATCTGAAAGCAGAAGCAGCGATGGGACATATTGAACTGGCCCGGTGGGCAGATGCTATTTTAGTGGCGCCCGCATCAGCGAATTTCATGGCGCGGCTTTTGCAGGGTGAGGCGAGCGATTTATTGACAACTGTGTGTCTGGCAGCCAAATCACTCATTGCACTGGCGCCAGCCATGAATCAGGGGATGTGGAAGAATACGCTGACAGAAAAGAATGTGCAAGGCATCAGAGCAAAAGGCATTCATTTGTTCGGTCCAGCAGAAGGAAGTCAAGCTTGTGGTGATGTGGGACCCGGCCGCATGCTGGAACCGCTAGAGTTAGTCGATCGTCTGACAGGTCTTTTTAATACGGGCAGTCTCTCTGGCAGACATATGCTCATCACGGCTGGGCCGACTCGCGAAGCGATCGATCCTGTCCGTTATATAACAAATGCAAGTTCCGGTAAAATGGGTTATGCATTGGCTGCTGCTGCCATGGAAGCGGGTGCGCGAGTGACATTAGTCAGTGGTCCTGTGTCACTGTCCTGTCCAGATCGTGTGGAATATATTCCGGTGATCAGTGCGGAAGATATGTATGCAGCCGTGATGGCACACGTGAATAGATGTGACATTTTTTTAAGTGTTGCCGCTGTGGCTGATTATCGCTGCAAGACGGTAGCACCCCAAAAGATGGCCAAGACAGATGAAACGTTAACACTGACATTTGAGCGCACTCCCGATATTGTAAAAACAGTAGCAGCTTTGCCGAATCGTCCTTATGTGATAGGTTTTGCCGCAGAAACTGAGAATGTCGTACCCAATGCACAGGCAAAATTAAGCAATAAAAAATTAGACATGATTATTGCTAATCAAGTGGGTCATGCGCTGGGTATGGAACAAGATGATAATACGGTGGTTGTATTGACGAAAAACGGGCAACAGGCATTTGCTAACATGCAAAAGCAAAAATTGGCGCGTGAATTGATTGATCTTATAGCTAAAGAGGTAAAATGACATGGAAGAAAGACTGGATTTGCTAAGCGATATTCCGCAATTGAATTTAAGAAAACATTTACCGATTCAAGTCAAAATTCTTGACCCGCGAATGGGAAAAATTTTCCCCTTGCCGCGTTATGAAACCCACGATTCGGCAGGATTAGATTTACGGGCTTGTCTGGATCAACCCTTGACGATTGAGCCGGGCGAAACCCATCTTATCCAAACCGGTATTTCCATCTATATTGGCGACCCCAATTTAGCTGCTGTGATCTTGCCCCGTTCGGGTTTGGGCCATAAGCATGGCTTGGTGATGGGCAATCTGGTTGGTTTGATTGATGCGGATTACCAGGGGCCGCTTATGATTTCCTGCTGGAATCGCGGCTTAAGTTCCTATACCATTGAGCCCGGCGACCGAATTGCACAATTAGTGTTCTTGCCAATTGCTCGGGTCAGTTTTGAGCTTGTCAGTGATTTTGAAGCAAGTGACCGGGGTGCGGGTGGTTTCGGTCATTCAGGAACGAATTAGGTGAAATGCATGTTACAGGAACAAAATATCTCGATCGATCGTTCTATTTTTCGTGCTTATGATATCCGCGGTATTGTGGGTAAAGAACTGACGTCTCAAACGGTCTATGCGTTAGGACGTGCGATAGGTTCCACGGCGATTGAAAAAGGTGATAAAAGCATTGCCATGGGACGCGATGGTCGGCTCTCGGGGCCGGTCCTGTCAGAGGCTCTCTGTGAAGGATTGCGGGCTTCAGGCTGTGATGTGCTGGATGTCGGTATCGTTCCAACACCCTTGTTATATTATGCCACCCATATGATGGATACATCGTCGGGGGTGATGTTGACAGGCAGTCATAATCCTTCCAACTATAACGGTCTTAAAATCATGATTGCCGGCAAAACACTCGCTGATGAAGGCATTCAGGCGTTATACCAGCGCATCATCAACAACGATTTCGCGTCAGGCAGTGGTGATCGATATGATTTCAATATCATTGAACGCTATAGCGCGCGCGTGAAGCGTGATGTGCAATTGGCGAGACCTTTGAAAATTGTCATCGATTGCGGGAATGGCGTAGCCGGCGTTGTGGCACCCGAATTATTTCGTCAAATGGGTTGTGAAGTGCATGAATTATTTTGTGATGTGAACGGGCATTTTCCCAATCATCATCCCGATCCCAGTCAAACCGAAAATCTTCAGGATTTGATTCGCGCCATGCAGGAAACGGGTGCTGATATTGGTTTGGCATTTGATGGTGATGCCGATCGATTAGGTGTTGTCACCACATCCGGTGAAGTCATCTGGCCGGATCGTCAATTAATGGTTTTTGCAAAAGATATTTTAGAGCGTCAACCGGGTGCAAAAATTATTTATGATGTGAAATGTACGAATCATCTTGCCAAAGTCATTCATGAAGCCGGTGGTGTGCCTGTCATGTGGAAAACAGGTCACTCACTGATTAAAGCGAAATTGGCAGAAACGCAAGCTGCCCTGGCCGGCGAAATGAGCGGCCACATTTTCTTTAAAGATCGGTGGTATGGATTTGATGATGCGATTTATTCCGGCGCGCGGATGCTAGAAATTTTGGCAAAAACAGCCGGTAATAGCGATGAACTTTTCAAAACGATTCCGAACAGTGTGAATACGCCGGAATTAAAAATTTATGTCGAAGATCATGAAAAATTTTCATTGATGGATCGGTTGATTCAGCGCGCCAATTTTAGCACTGCAGAAGTCGTCACCATTGATGGATTACGAGTGAATTTTGCCGACGGCTGGGGTTTGGTTCGTCCATCCAATACAACACCGTGTTTGGTCTTGCGTTTTGAAGCAGAAAGTGAAAACGTGTTGAAAAAAATTCAAACGGTATTCCGTGAGTTTTTGCTGGCAACGCAAGCTGATCTGGTTTTGCCATTTTGAGGATGTCTCATTACGATATCATCATTGTCGGCAGCGGCATTGTGGGATCAGTCGCGGCACTCGCACTTGCAAAAAACACGCATTTAAAAATTGCATTGCTCGAATCACAAAACATATCTTGTGCCTGGCAGCCTGACAAGGTAGATCATCGTGTTAGCGCTATTTCCCTCGCTTCCAAACGAATTTTAGAAAATAGTTCGGTTTGGTCTGACATTCTCAGAAAACGCGCCGCGTCTTATACACATATGCATGTATGGGATGAAAAAGGTTCTGGAAAAATTAATTTTGACTCTCGTGAAGTGCATGAACCAGTATTGGGATATATTATAGAAGATAGCGTGATGCGCACGAGTTTATTGCAAAAAATAGCTCAAACAAAAACGATTGATTTCATTTATCCCGTCAAATTATTTTCTCTGAAAAAAAAATCAGAGGGTGTTGAACTTGAAACACAGGATGAAAAAAAATTTTCGGCAACATTATTAATTGCGGCGGATGGTGCCAATTCATGGGTGCGGGAACAGGCGGGTATCGAATTAAAAAGTAAAGATTACGAACAAACCGCAATCGTTGCAACCGTGCAAACAACATTACCGCATCAACACACAGCCTGGCAGCGATTTTTGACAACAGGACCTTTGGCATTTTTACCTTTATCCGATGAAAAGACTTGTTCAATCGTATGGTCAGCCACGCATGCGGTAGCCGATGAATTGTTATCCTTAAGCGATGAAATATTTTCTAAAAAATTAACGGCGGCTTTTGAAAAAAAACTGGGAGAAATCGTTCAGGTTAGCAAGCGGTATCATTTTCCATTGCGCATGCGTCATGCCAAACAGTATGTGGAAGAAAATATTGCGCTGATTGGCGATGCAGCGCATACGCTTCATCCACTGGCAGGACAAGGTGTCAATCTGGGTTTGTTAGATGCAGCTGCTTTAACAGAAGTCATCCAAACAGCCCTAAACAAAAATCGTGATTTTTCGAGTTTGCAAACGTTGCGTGGTTATGAACGCTGGCGTAAATCAGATAATGTAGCGATGTTTGCGACGGTCGATTTGTTAAAAAAATTATTTATTCATCAAAATGGCGTTATCATGAATTTACGCAATTGGGGTTTACAGTTGACGGATCGCTGCGGTCTTATTAAAAATGCGTTAACAAATTATGCTTTAGGCAATCGCAGTGATTTGCCAACGTTGGCTGTGTTAAGAAAATAATTTTTAACTCGTTCATCAAGTATGTGTCTAATCCACCCTGCTTTATCATTCAAAAAAAGATTTATTTCCCATTCCTTCCCTTCAGTTTTGACCCTTTACCCGGTATACTGCCCGCTCAAAAGGAGTCGACCCTTATGACCCAAAAAACCTGTTTATATAATTGCCATTTGCAATCGTCTGCCAAAATGGTTGATTTTGCCGGCTGGGATATGCCGCTCCATTATGGTTCTCAAATTCAGGAACACCATCAAGTCCGTCAACAGGCAGGCATGTTTGATGTTTCTCATATGACGGTGGTGGATTTTAAAGGAAAAGAGGTTGAGCCATTTCTGCGTTATTTATTAGCCAATAATATCGATCGTTTGGTGCCCGGAAAAGCGCTATATACTTGCATGCTGAATGAACAAGGCGGCGTGATCGATGATTTAATCGTTTATAAAATCGCAGATGATTTTTATCGTCTCGTCGTCAATTCTGCCACACACGATAAAGATTTAGCCTGGTTTCAGAAACAGGCACAAGATTATGATTTGAAAATGACGGAACGTTTGGATACGGCAATGATCGCCGTACAAGGTCCGGAAGCCCGTGCGAAAACCGCCACTTTATTTAACCCTGCCGAACAACAAATCCTCGCGAGTTTAAAACCGTTTACTTTTACTGAAATTAATGGATTATTTCTTGCGCGTACGGGTTATACGGGTGAAGACGGCTATGAAATTATTTTGCCGGCGAGTCAAGCGGCAGCCTTCTGGCAAAAATTATTGGAAACCGGTGTCAAACCCTGTGGATTAGGTGCGCGCGATACTTTGCGTTTAGAAGCCGGCCTGAATTTATATGGTTCTGATATGGATGAAACGGTCACACCGCTGACATCCAATTTAACATGGACTGTCGCTTTCGAACCGAAAGACAGACATTTTATTGGACGTACCGCACTCGAAAAACAATTAGCAGAAGGGGTGAAACAAAGGCTGGTGGGTTTAGTCCTGGAAAGTCCCGGTGTATTGCGCAACCACCAAAAAGTCATCGTGAACAATGAGGGAACCGGTGAAATTACCAGTGGCAGTTTTTCACCGACCTTAAATTGTGGTATTGCATTAGCGCGTATACCTGCCAATGCAGATGTTGAATGTCTCGTTGAAATACGCGGTAAACACATTCCTGCACAAATCATTAAACCGCCATTTGTGCGGCAAGGTAAAAAAACATTTTTAGAAACAGTGGAGCGGCAACATAATGAATAAAGTACCAAAGACATTAAAATATTCGAAAACCCACGAATGGATTCGTCAGGATGATGACGTGATCACAGTCGGTATTACCGATCATGCTCAATGTATGTTGGGTGATTTGGTGTATGTTGAATTACCGGATGTCGAAATGAGTCTTGAGTTAGGACAGGAATGCGCTGTCGTGGAATCCGTCAAAGCAGCAGCTGATATTTATTGTCCTGTGTCGGGTGAAATTGTCGAAGTGAATGAATCACTTTTTGATAATCCCCAACTCGTCAATGAAGATCCCTACGGTAAAGGCTGGTTATTTCGTATTCGTCCCTTTGAAACGAATCACCGTGAATTATTATCACCGGATGAATATACAAGACAGGTTGCCTCAGAAGCTCACTAAAAAATATAAGAGGATGTGACTGTATGCCATTTATTCCCCACACGGAACAAGAAGTGAAAGAGATGCTGGCAGTGATTGGTGCTGATACAGTGAGCCAATTGTTTGATGAAATTCCAGCGAATTTACGCCTCAAGGAATTACCCGCTATTCCATCGCAATTAACTGAAATGGAATTAATGCGTTTGATGCGCGAACGGGCGGCAAAAGACGTTAATCAATTAAATTTTATTGGTGCGGGTGCTTACGAGCATCATATTCCTGCCGCTGTTTGGGATGTCACGAGCCGCGGCGAATTCATGACGGCCTATACGCCTTACCAGGCAGAAGCGAGTCAGGGCACGCTGCAATTGTTATACGAATATCAAACCATGATGGCCAGTCTGATGAGCCTGGATGTCTCCAACGCTTCACTCTATGACGGCGGTTCAGGGTTGGCGGAAGCGATTTTAATGGCGGCGCGTACCCATCGCAAAAATAAATTGCATCGTATTTTGCTACCCACTACGGTACATCCTTTGTATCGCCAAGTAGTCAAAACGATTGTGAGTCAGCAAGATATTGAAATAGTCGATGTGCCTTTTGATTTAAAAACAGGGAAAATAACGCTCGATGCGCTTGAAAAAATGTCCGGGGAAGCTATCACGGCGCTGGTTGTTCCCCAGCCTAATTTTTTGGGGGTGCTGGAAGACGTTGATCGCTTGACAGATTGGGCGCACGCACATCATGCATTAGTTATCGGTGTGGTCAATCCATTGGCGATGGCATTATTAAAACCACCCGGACAATGGGGAAAAAAAGGAGCCGATATCGCTTGCGGAGAAGGCCAACCGTTGGGTGTGCCTATTGCATCAGGCGGTCCGTATTATGGATTTTTATGCTGCAAACAAGACTATGTCCGCCAATTACCCGGTCGAATTGTCGGCCGTACGGTGGATCAAAATGGCAAACCGGGATTTGTTTTAACCTTACAAGCCCGTGAACAACATATTCGACGTGCCAAGGCGACTTCCAATATTTGTACCAATCAGGGATTGCTTGTTACAGCCAGCACCATTCACATGAGTTTGTTAGGTCCGAGAGGATTGCGAAAAGTGGCGCTCGCGTGTCATCAAAATTTGCGTCTGTTACAGGAAAAATTAAGCAAACTGGATAGCATACAACCTGTTTTCAACAGTCACGCTTTTCACGAACTCGTTGTAAAGTTAAAAAAACCCGTTGAATCCGTATTAACTGAATTAGCAAAAAATAAAATTCAGGCCGGATTGAATGTAAAAAAATATTATCCGGAATTAGGGAATTGTCTGTTAATTTGTGTCACAGAAACCAAGACACCTGAAGATTTAGATTTATTTGTCAGCCAGTTGGAGGCTGTATGTCGCAATTAATTTTTGAATTGTCTGAAAAAAATCGTTGTGCCAGTGCGCAAATTCCGAATTTACTCACTGAAAAAACGGATCTTCCTTCCGAATTATTGCGACAGGATCTTCCACTCTTACCGGAAACATCGGAGTTGCAAGTGGTGCGGCATTATACGCGATTATCACGGCGTAATTTTTCAATCGATACCCAATTTTATCCGCTGGGTTCCTGCACCATGAAATATAACCCGCGCGGTGTGCATCGCGCTGCGATGTTAGACGGTTTTTTAAATCGTCATCCACTGGCACTGGAAAGCAATAGTCAGGGTTATCTGGAATGTGCTTATGAGTTACAGGAAATTCTGAAAGCCGTCACCGGATTGAAAGGTGTTTCATTGACACCCATGGCGGGTGCACAAGGTGAATTTGCGGGTGTTGCTATGATTCGGGCTTATCATCGTGCCCGAAAAGATCATGCCCGTACGGAAATTCTTGTGCCTGATGCGGCGCACGGCACCAATCCTGCGACAGCGGCACAGTGTGGTTTTAAAGTGCGTGAAATTCCGACGGATACAGAAGGTAATGTGGATATCGATGCATTGCGTAAAGCAGTGGGTCCGCGCACGGCGGGTATTATGCTGACAAATCCGTCCACGTTAGGTGTGTTCGAACAAAAAATTCAGGAAATCGCGAAAATCATGCATACGGCAGGCGGTCTGCTTTATTACGATGGCGCGAATTTGAATGCAATTCTCGGCAAGGTTCGTCCAGGCGATATGGGATTTGATGTGGTGCATATCAATTTACATAAAACATTCGCAACGCCGCATGGCGGAGGCGGTCCAGGCGGCGGACCTGTTGCAGTCAGTGATCGTTTACTGCCTTTCTTGCCTGTACCGACCGTCACAAAAACGAAAGAGGGTTATCGCTTCTTAACAGAAGAGGATTGCCCGCAAACGATAGGCCGTTTATCCGCTTTTATGGGAAATGCGGGCATTATTTTACGCGCTTATGCCTACGCGCGATTGTTGGGAAAAGAAGGCATGCATCGTGTGGCCGAATATGCCACGTTGAATGCGAATTATTTATTGGCACGTCTCAAAAAAGCGGGATTTCAGTTGGCTTACCCTACACGGCGGGCGAGTCATGAATTTATTATCACATTAAAAAATGAAGCGAAAGAATTACAAATTACGGCATTGGATGTCGCAAAACGGTTACTGGATTATGATTTTCACGCGCCGACGATGTATTTTCCATTACTGGTTCCAGAGTGTCTATTAATCGAACCCACTGAAACAGAAAGCAGACAAATGTTAGATGCTTTTGCTGAGGTAATGATTCAAATATTGCATGAAGCCAAAACACATCCTGAATTATTAAAAAATGCGCCGCATAATTTACCAGTACGTCGTCTGGACGAAGTCAAAGCTGCGCGCGAGCTCGATTTGGTTTATAAAAAAGAAGCGCAATCGTATGAAACAGTATAACTGGGCCGTCATCGGCGCAGGACCGGCTGGCATTGCAACTGTTGGCAATTTGCTGGATGCAGGTGTTAGTCCAGATGACATTGTTTGGATAGATCCGCATTTTGCCGTCGGTGATTTTGGCCAACTCTGGCGAAATATTCCGAGTAACACGAATGTCGACCGATTTATTCAATTCTTGCAAGCCTCGCAATCGTTCAATTATCAAGCGTGTACCGAAAATTTTTTGCTTCATCAAATGAATCCTGATGAAACCTGCCAATTGGGTTTGATGGCGGATCCTTTGTTGTGGGTCACTGATACGTTAAGAAAAAAAATTTTTACGATAGAAGATTATGCGGAAAAAATGACATTGCAAGATCGTCAATGGACGATTCAATGTCGTCAAAATACGACCGTGACGGCACGGCAGGTCGTGCTTGCGACAGGGGCTGAGTCGAAGCATTTGAATTACACCCTGCCAGAGACTATTCCTTTGCACGATGCGATGGATAAGGAACGTATTCAATCACATTATCATCAAAACGATACGATTGCCGTATTTGGTTCTTCCCATTCTGCCATGCTTGTGCTGCGCAACTTGGTCGAAAGCGGAGTCAAACGGATCATTAATTTTTATCGTTCACCGCTGTGTTATGCCGTGTATCTGGATGACTGGATTTTATTCGATAATACGGGATTAAAAGGCCCGACAGCTGACTGGGCGCGTCATCATATTGATGGGAAATGCCCAAACAATCTGGCACGCGTTTATTCCAGCGAAGAAAATGTTGAATATTTTTTGCCGCAATGCGATAAAGTGGTTTATGCGGTAGGATTTGAGCGACGAACACTGCCTGTGATAGAAACCATTGGTCATTTAAGTTACATCGAACAATGCGGCATCATTGCGCCAGGCTTGTTTGGCGTGGGTATTGCTTTCCCCGAGGGAAAATATAATCCATTGGGGATTTATGAATATCGTGTCGGATTATGGAAATTTATGGACTATCTGAAGCGAGTGATGCCAATCTGGTTGAAGTATTTGCCGTAATTTGTATACTGAATAGATATTACAAAAAGGAGTTTTGTAATGAAAAGATTTATCGGTATTGTTTGTATTCTTTCTGCCATGTTCGTCGTCGGATCCGCTGCATTGCATGCAGCAGAAGATCAAGATTCCATACAAGCAGTTAAAGCGATGCATCCCTAATTTACTATAATCAATGCTACGGTTCGCATGTTTGGCATCAGCACACTTCTCAGAAATATGTTTATGGCGCGATTGCATCAACATCGCGAGTCTATTATCAAAAAAGCGATTGAATTATTTATTCCCCCTAATGTATCAATAAATGTAGTCGACCTGCGTGAATTTATGAATGAGGAAGCAGATCGTGTTTATGATATAGCGGACTACAGTATTTTAGACGAAAGAATCTTGAGAGCCAAATATACTTTTTGGGCAACAATCATACCGGTAGCACTCATAATAGGTCTTATTTTTGCATTCATACCTCATACAAGCCCTATCATATTCGTGACACCTTTTTTTGGTGCAATATCGACATGGATCAACTCGATAGGCACTGTTCATATCAGTTACGATGAACGTATTTTGGGAGGCATGAAGTCGGCCATAGGACGTTATTTCAAACAATTAGCAAAGAACGGTATTGCGGAAGAAAAAAAACAGGAATGTGTGTGTTCACAGGCTGCTATTATTCAACATCTTCAATTAAGTCTTGAACAGCAGTCAAAACAAATCGCGACACTCACTGCCGAACTGCACGAGCATTGTTCCATTGATATGAAATGCTCTGCGCCTGTCATGATTGCCGAAGACGAGTGGCATCCTCTTCCAGAAATCAGAATTCATTACGCGCCATGCTGAACTATTTTAATGCTAAACTGTGAGCGTGTTTTGTTAAATCTTATTTAATAAGGAAAAATTTATGCTCCGACAAAGAAAGGAAGCTTTATCAGAGAATTATGAACAATTAATCAATGAATTTTTAGAAAGCGATGACGTTAATCGTCGGCAGGAAATACTGACCCAATTAAAATCAACCCTAAGTCAGCCGACAATGCTTCAATCGCTGGATTCATTTATTGAACGCTTTAAAACGATAGAAACGAATCCTAATAATCACTCACGTATTTCTTCTTTGCTGGGTTTTTTGTATCGATATAAAGAAGATTTTAAATCAGCACTCC
>CAZEEF010000042.1:0-12424 GCA_964511095.1 uncultured Coxiellaceae bacterium
AGCTAATTCTCTCGGTAATATTTTTAACATTTCTTCCAGCAACGCGGGTTCATCCGCACTCGTTCCTGAAGGTCGCTGACACGCTAAATGCAGGGGATTTTTATGATCATTGTTTTGGCAAAAAAGAGCCTCCATCGAAAATTCTTTTTCATCAGCTGGATAAGATTTAGCTAACTCGCAAAATGATTTCAGCATGTTTAAGTTTGTGTCTTTTGTGTTTTTGCCCAATAAAACAGTATGTAAAGGCGTATTACCATACGTATCAGCCATACATAAAGCTATTTGATTGGCTCGCGTAGAGAATAATAGATCAGGACCACCTTCCCAATAACTGGCTATCGCATGCATAAATATTTTTCCATCTCCATTACGCACCAAAAAAACCTTGTCTCTATTGGGAGGATTTAATTTGTCACGCAATTGGCCTCGAAGAAGGTTCAAGATACGCTGATGCGCTCCAAATCGATTATATGCAGCGAATAAAGCTGTATTTCCATTTTTATCCGGGGTTAACAACAAGCGCATTAACGCATCATCATCTTGCGTAAAATGCTTAAAGATACTCTCTATCATTTTCTTGTCGTTATCTTCAGCAACTGCCGAAAGTGTTTTTCCACCGACATGTTTATCGTATTCTTGACAGTCAGCATACGGATAGAGATTATTCAATACGATAGCATGTAAGAGAGTGAAGCCCGATTCGGTATCTATTTCGGCAATAACCGCTTTGCTTTTGAGCTTTTTAATAAACGCATCAACATCGAATGCAAATTGGCTCTGGTCCTTCCCTCTGTAAAGATTTTTATTGCTACTTAACAACTCTCTGACTAAAGCCATTGTCCTACTCCTCTCTTATTTTTAACGAGACTACTGAGCAAAGCTTAAGAAAGACTTAAAGAGAAGAAAACATTGCATTACAGTTTTGTCATTTTTTTCGTGTCCCCACGGCATCAAATAACAACATGACTGCGCCCACACAAATCGCACTGTCCGCCACATTAAACGTCGGCCAATACCAGTTCCCCACATAAAATTGCAGGAAATCAATCACGTAGCCATACAAAAAGCGATCCAGCAAATTACCGAATGCACCCCCCAGGACGAAAGCAAATGCAATACATAACCAGCGTTTTTGTGAAGACAGTTTTGATAACACGATCAATAAACCGATGCTGACGATCAGTGCAATGGCACCCAATAACCACGATTGCCAACCGGAGGCGGATCCCAAAAAGCTGAATGCAGCGCCTTTGTTATAAGCCAGGGTCAAATTGAAAGAGTGAATAACAGGCACTGGCGCGTAAGGCGGTAAATAATGAAGCGCGAAATATTTTGTCACCCGATCAAGCATCAATACGAATAATGTCACCCATAACCAACGTAATCCCGTTCCCGATTGCTTCATCACGCAAATCTCCTTGTTTCACCTTGACCTGTCACATTCACGATACAACGCGCACATAATGTTGGATACGCTTTATCGCTCCCCACATCCTGACGTCGATGCCAGCAACGTTCGCATTTTTGATACGTGACAGGATCGACCTTCACTGATAAACCTGAAACGTCAGTGGCAATAGCACCTTCTGGCAAATGCGTATTCGCTAAATGCACATCGGCACCCGATGTAATCAGCACAAATCGCAATTCACTCTGCAAGGCATCCAATTGCTTTTTCAATTCAGCATCACAATACAAATGGACTTCCGCCTCAAGCGGCGCCCCTAATTTTCCTGCCTTTCGCTGCGATTCCAATTCTTTATTCACAGCATCACGCACCAATCGCATTTTTTCCCAGTACGCTTCATTCATGAGTTGATCATCGGAGAGTGACGGCAAATCGGTATACCATGTATTTAAGAAAACAGATTCCGTGCGTTTGCCTGGAATATATTGCCAAATTTCTTCTGCCGTAAAACTTAAAATCGGTGCGAACCAGCGAACCAATGCTTCGATAATATGAAACATGGCCGTTTGTGCAGAACGACGCGCTAAACTATCTGTTTGTGTCGTGTATTGACGATCTTTAATAATATCTAAATAAAAACCACCCAATTCCACCGTACAAAAATAATGAATTTTTTGATAAATTAAATGAAATTGATAAGATTCATAAGCTTTAATAATTTCATCCTGCAACAATCGCGCTTTATGCGTGGCCCAACGATCGAGTGCCAGCATTTTTTCCGGCGGCACTAATTGTTTTTCCGGTTCGAACCCATCTAAATTCGCCAATAAAAAACGGGCTGTATTGCGCAAACGCCGATACGTTTCCGATGTACGCTTTAAAATTTCTTCGGATACATTGATTTCAGCGCGATAATCAATCGATGCGACCCACAAACGCAACACATCCGCACCGAGTGTTTGAATAATTTTTTCCGGCGCAATCACGTTGCCAAGTGATTTCGACATTTTGCGGCCTTCCAGGTCAATGACGTAACCGTGCGTCAAGACTGTTTTGAAAGGCGCTTTATGATTCATGGCAAGCGATGTTAATAATGAGGATTGAAACCAGCCGCGATGTTGATCCGATCCTTCCAGGTATAAATCCGCAGGAAAACCCAATGCCGGATTTTTTCGTAATACACATTCATGCGACACACCGGAATCAAACCAGACATCTAAAATATCCCGGCATTTGGAATAATGATCCGCATCCTTTCCGAGAAAGGCGTTGACATCCAGTTCATACCACGCCTCTACTCCTTTTTCCTGAACAAGCTGCGCCACTTTTTCCATTAAATTCGCAGAATCCGGATGCGGTTCGCCTGTTTCTTTATGCAGGAATAATGCAATCGGCACACCCCATGTGCGTTGCCGCGAGATACACCAGTCCGGACGTTTGTCCACCATGGAAAAAATGCGACTCTGCCCCCAATCGGGAATGAAACGAATAGTTTCAATCGCAGCCAATCCCATGACGCGTAAATTATTTTGTTCCATACTGATAAACCATTGCGGTGTCGATCGAAAAATCAACGGCGTTTTGTGTCGCCAGCAATGGGGAAAACTGTGATTGATTTTAGCAGAATGAATTAATGTACCCTGCGATTTTAATTCGTCAATGATACGATCATTCACTGTCGTCACGTGCAATCCCGCCCACAAAGGCACTGTCGAAATATAACAACCGTCATCACCGACAGGATTGTCGAGCGGTAACTGATATTTTTTTCCGACAGCATAATCATCTTCACCATGCGCCGGAGAAGTATGCACAGCGCCCGTCCCTGCATCCATCGTGACATGTTCTCCCAATACGACAGGTACCGTGCGATCATAAAAGGGATGTTTTAATAAACTCATTTCGAGTGCTTCACCCTGCGTTTTCGCCAAGATGTGTGGATTTTTGATGTCATATTTTTGCATCACCTGATTGAGTAAAGGTTCAGCAATCACTAAACGCTCATCATGACAGGCGACTAAGACATAATCCGTACGAGGATTCAATGCAACGCCTTGATTGGCAGGCAAAGTCCAGGGTGTGGTTGTCCAGATCGGAATAGAAATCGGTCCATGCCCTTTAATGACTTTTTTAAAACGTGCCAGAAAAGCTTCTTCATCGACCACACGAAAACGCACATCCACGGCTGAAGACGTTTTATCCGCATATTCCACTTCAGCCTCTGCGAGCGCTGACCCGCAATCCAGACACCAGTAAACGGGTTTATAGCCTTTTTGTATATGACCGTTTTTCATGATTTTGGCGAGCGATCGAATGATGTCCGCTTCATATTGAAAATCCATCGTCGCATACGGATTTTCCCAATCGCCTAAAAGACCCAGGCGTTTGAATTCATCACGTTGAATATCGATTTGACTCGCTGCATATTCGCGACACGCTTTACGAAATTCGGCCTGTGTGACTTTGTGTCCCGCTTTACCGATTTTTTTCTCGACTCTTAATTCAATCGGTAATCCATGGCAATCCCAGCCCGGCACGTATGGCGCATTCATTCCTGCCATTGTTTTGGATTTAATGACGATATCTTTTAATGTTTTATTCACGGCATGGCCGATATGGGTATGGCCATTGGCATAAGGCGGTCCATCATGCAAAATAAATTTAGGCAAATCGCGCGTGTTATCACGAATTTTTTGATACAGGTTGAGACGTTCCCATTGTTGCAGAATAGCAGGCTCGCGTTCGGCCAGATTCGCTTTCATTGGAAAATCCGTTTTGGGTAAATTCAGCGTACTTTTGTAGTCACTCATCACAACTCCCCACGTTCTTCAAAATAATGACGCGCTTCTTTCGCATCTTTGCCAATTTGTTCAATCAATAAATCCAGGGTTGGAAAACGTTTTTCATCACGAATTTTTTTGCAAAATTCCACTCTGACCTGTCGCCCGTAAATTTCATCTGAAAATTGAAATAAGTGTACTTCCAATAAACTGCGCGTGCCACCGATTGTTGGACGAATGCCTATATTGGCAACACCCGGTAAGCCTTTTCCGGTAATGCCATACATTCTCACACTATAAACGCCCTGCAACGGAGTGGCCATACGATGCAAATAAATATTTGCCGTTGGAAAACCCATTTGCCGTCCGCGCTGATCGCCATAAACAATTCGACCTTGCATGGAGTAAGGCCGTCCGAGCAATTCCACTACTCGGTCATGATTTCCCTCTGCCAATGCATGACGCACGGCTGTACTACTGACTCGTTTACCAGTCGATACAATGCTCGGCATATTTTCAACCGATATGCCCAGTGTTTCTCCTGTTTTTTTGAGAAAATGAAAATCACCCGCCCGTCCCTGTCCAAAATGAAAATCATCCCCGACAATGACGTGTTTCGCCTGTAATCCTTCTTTGAGAATGTTCTGAATAAATTGTTCTGCCGTTAAATTCGCAAATGCTTGATTAAAACGGATCACTAACACGGCATCAATGCCTTGTTCTTTCAATAAACAAAACTTTTCCCGCCAGCGCGTCAAACGCGGTGCACTCTTCTTAAGTGCAAAAAATTCAAAGGGTTGCGGTTCAAATAGTATCACCAGCGAGGTTGTTTTTAACGCACGAGCCTTTTCGACTGTTTTTTTTAATAAAGCCTGATGACCGATGTGTACGCCATCAAAATTCCCTATCGTCACCACCCCGCCTTTGGGGGCAGAAGCTATATTAACCAAACCACGAATTACCACTGTCATTAACGATTCCTTAAGCGAATTACGCAAAAATGTTAAAATAATATAAAAAATGGTATATTAATAGGATAAAGAACGAGGTTTATTGATTTATGCCTGATTCGAGAACACCTGATTTAGCGACTATCCAGCCGATTGAAGCCAGTGGCTTATCAACGACAGCCCGCTTGCTGGTTTCTTTTGTCAAAACCTATTTTGGTGTGCCTGATAAGCCATACGACTCTGTACTCGCAAGGTCAACCAGTATCTATGTGGAATTTGGTCAATTATTTGAAAAATTGGACGCCTATAACGATGAAGCCAATACGAGGGGTGTCACAAGAGACATCTTCGAAAAACTGAAAAATGCTACAACACCCTCTGCCAAAACCAGTTACGATAACTTGCGTACCGATGCAGAAGAGGCACTGTCGCAAAGCGAAAATTTAGAAAAAAGAAAAGAGTTGTTCCGCCAAAAATGCGGAGAAGATTGGGATAAAGCTTTTGAAATCCTAGAATCTGTTTTAACGATGGTCACTTCGACAAAAGATCCTAAAGAAAAAGCGGAAATGTTAAATCAATTAATTATGGCAGAGAAAATGCGTCAATCCGTAAAAGTAGAGATGGAAGCCCTGCAAAAAGCCAGTCTCGTTTCTGAGTCGCAATTGAGAAAAGTTGCGAATAGTGCCTATGCCGCCTTACCCAGCAAAGACAAAACGACTGTGTCTGCACCGCCTTCTCCAACAACAACACCGACTATTACAGGTTAGGCCAGTTGCCGCTCTCGAATTAACACATGCCGTGGCCGCAAACCCGCTAACCATAAACCGGCAAAATAAAGAATCACACCAAACAGGAGCAATCCGCTCAAATGCATCACCCGCCACCAGACACCTTCTGAAATCCATTCTTGCAAACTACCGGATCCAACCCATAAAAAAACAGCCAGTAATGCATTGGCAAATAGCAAGCGAAATGCAAAATATCGCCAACCCTCACGGGGGATATAAATGGCACGCTTACGCAAGAAATAAAATAAAAAACCCGCATTTAAAATGGCTGATAAGGATGTCGCTAACGCAATACCCGCATGCTTCAACGGCCAGATTAAAATAATATTGAAAACCATATTGGCAATCATGGCCAATATTCCGATACGAACGGGTGTACGCAAATCCTGTTTCGCATAAAAACCGGCCGCCAGAATTTTGATTAGCATAAAAGGCGCAATACCCAATGCAAACATGGAAAGACTTTTACGGGCCATGATCACTGCATAACCATTAAAACGTCCGTGTTGTAATAAGGTACTCAGTAAGGGACCCGAAATAACAGCAAAAACAACGGCGGCAGGCAAGCCAACCAATAAGACCAGACGCAGTGCCCAATCGATGGTATGTGAAAAATCTTCATGTGATTCTGCTGCATGATGACGGGATAAATGCGGCAAAATAACTGTTGAAATAGCGACGCCAATCACACCCAATGGAAATTCCATCAAACGATCTGAAAAATATAACCAGGAGACACTGCCGACGATCAATAACGATGCAAATAACGTATCCAGCATTAAATTAATTTGTGAAACAGACACACCAAATAACGCCGGCACCATTAATTTTAATACACGCTTCACGCCCGGATCGTGAAAGCGTATTTTGGGTTTGGGTAATAAATGTAATCGTCTTAAAAAGGGAAATTGAAAAAATAATTGGAGGACACCCGCGATTAAGACACCCCATGCCAGAGCGATAATCGGGATATGTAAACGCGGCGACAGCCAAAAAGCCGCTGCAATCATGCAGATATTCAAAAGGACCGGTGTAAAAGCCGCTACCCAGAATCGGCTATAGGTATTTAAAATGGCGCCAGCACAAGCCGTCAGTGAAATTAAAAATAAATAAGGAAACGTGATACGCAGCATGGTCACAGTCATATCAAAACGCGCGCCCTCTGTTTCAAAACCAGGGGCAAACAGACGCACAATCCAGGGCGCAAATATCACCCCGAACACCGTGACGCCTAGCAAAATGAAACCCAGCGTACCCGTAACGGCATCGATAAATTGATTGATATCTTCATGGGAATTCTTTTTTTGATATTCTGACAAGACGGGCACAAATGCCTGGGAAAAAGAACCTTCGGCGAACAGACGGCGCATCAAATTGGGAATACGAAAAGCGACGGAAAATGCATCAAATGCAGCCGTTGCACCAAAAAATTGCGCTGTTACCATGTCCCGCAGGAATCCAAATATTCTGGAAACCATCGTCATACCGGCCACAACGGATGTGGATTTAAAAAGGCTTTTGCTCATGGGCAGTATCCTACCATATTCAGGCCATTCATAAATATGAATCTGATAAAATTGACAAGCTGATTAGAAATAGGCAATATTAGCGCCTTTCTTTTCGGTATAGAAACGTTTTTGGAGGAACACCTTGGCTAATATTAAATCCGCGAAAAAGCGCGCCCGTCAGTCGGAAAAACACCGTCAGCATAATGCCAGTTTGCGCTCAATGGTTCGCACATATATCAAAAAAGTGGTTGCCGCCGTGGCATCCGGTGACAAAAAACTGGCTGATGAGTCTTATAAAGCCGCTCAGCCTGTCATTGATCGCATGGCGAGTAAGGGTTTGATTCATAAGAATAAAGCAGCACGTCACAAGAGTCGTTTAGTGGCGAGCATCAAAAAAATAGCGTAATTAATTACCTCTTCCCCCTTTTCAAAAGGGGGAACCTCTGTTTATCAGTTCCCTTTCATCTAAATCCCTCGCAATTCCTGGTGCAATTTAAACAAAATCCGTTAAAATGCCTGAGCATCATTTTGGAGAGTAAGGAGCAGCACCTTTGACAGAATATCTGACTGAACAGGAACAAGTTCAACAACTAAAAAATTGGATCAAACAATATGGGTTCACTATATTGGCGGGTATTATCATTGCGTTAATCATTTCTTCCGGCTGGCGTTACTGGCAAAGTTACCGCTATAAAATCCTGAGTCACGCTTCTGTGATCTATGACGAAATGTTAACACTCAGGGCACAGAATAATACCGATGGCGCGAGTGTTCAGGCGAATAAACTGATTTCACATTATCCCAAAACACCTTATGCGCCCATGGCAGCGTTAATGCTCGCTCGTGAAGCAGTCCTTAATAAAAATACTGTTGAAGCCACGCGTCAATTAAATTGGGTATTAGATCACAGCCAGGATAATTCCCTGCGTGAAATTACGCGCATTCGTTTAGCACGATTATTGCTTTCTGAAAAAAAATCGGAAGCTGCCTTGGATTTATTAAAAAAACTGGATGATAAAAATTTTATCGGTTTAGTGGATGAAGTCCGGGGAGATGCCTATATTATACAAAATAATACAAATTCAGCGCGTGAAGCTTATCAACTCGCTTTATCTGAAATACCGGGTGCTGAAATCAATCGCCCCCTATTACAAATGAAATATGACAATTTAGCTATTGAGAATAATAAAACATGAAAAAAATAAAGTTCACTCAGAAATTACTCACGGTTGCATTAACGTTATCCATGACTGCCTGCGGTACGTTTTTTGATAAAGATAATACGCCTGCACCTGCCGCACTGGTCGATTTCCAGACACAAGCCAGTGTCAAATCGCTTTGGTATACCAGTACGGGTGCCGGTTCGAATAATGATTATCTCAAATTAACGCCCGCCATATCGGGCATGACGATTTTCACTGCCAGCAACAATGGTGTGATTGCAGCCAACGATATCCAGACAGGGAAATCCTTATGGAAAACCAATACGGGCGGCGATATCAGTGGCGGTACTGCGACGGATGCCGATCGGGTCTATGCAGGTTCACGGGATGGCGATCTTTTTGCACTCGATCAACATAATGGCAAAATCGTTTGGAAAGCCAATTCCTCCAGTGAAATATTGGCGCCTGCTGCTGCAAACAATCGTACTGTGCTGGTTAAATCCATTGATGGTCGGGTGACAGCATTTTCAACAGAAAATGGTCAATTTTTATGGAAATATCAACAAACAGAACCTAATTTAATTTTACGCGGTTCGAGCGCTCCGCAAATCACACGTGATTCCGCTATCATTGGTTTTGAAAACGGTGGCTTGATAAAACTCGCTGTGCATAATGGTCGCGTGCAATGGGAAAAAACCATCGCTGATCCGCAAGGTATTTTTGCCATTCAACGTATGATTGATATTGATGCAGATCCTGTTATTGCAGGCAATCGTATCTATGCCGCCACTTATCAAGGGCGCATTGCCGCATTGGATTTATCGTCAGGCAATGAATTCTGGAATCATGATATTTCTTCTTACTCGGGTATTGCAACTGACGGTAGCAAAGTATATGTATCCGATGCCGAAAGTCATATTTGGGCATTCAATGCAAGCAATGGCGCAGTCAACTGGCAGCAGACCAAACTGCAGGCTCGTACGGTGACAGGTCCTGCACTGATCGGTAACTATCTTGTCGTGGGTGATGCAGAAGGCTATCTGCACTGGATGAGCAAACAGGATGGGCATTTTGTTGCGCGCACCTGGGTCAATAAATCCGGGATAGCTGCCACACCCATTGTGAATAACAATGTATTGTATGTTTATACCAAAGACGGGCATTTAGCCGCTTATACTATTCGATAAAAAAGAGGCCAGGATGTTACCCGTTATTGCTATTGTCGGTCGCCCTAACGTTGGAAAATCAACACTTTTTAATTGCATCACCCGTTCACGTGATGCATTGGTGTCCGATTATCCCGGTTTAACGCGTGACCGGCAATACGGCGAAGCCGATGTGGCTGGCCGTCGTTTTATTGTGATTGATACGGGTGGATTGACTGAAGAAAAAAGTGATTTGGATTTATTAATGGCGGAACAATCGCTGCAAGCCATTCAGGAAGCCGATCAAGTCATTTTTTTACTCGACGCTCGCGCGGGGTTAACGACGTCAGATATGACCATTGCCGAAAAATTGCGTGGCATGAATAAACATATTTCTCTGGTTTTAAATAAAGCAGAAGGTTTGGATCCAGCAATTGTCGCAGCCGATTTTTTTCGTTTAGGGTTGGGTCAACCTTATTGCATTTCTGCAGCCCACGGCAGTGGTGTCAATGATTTGATATTTCATCTTTTACCGAAAGAAACAGAACCTGTCGAAAACGATGACTCCGCTGGAATTAAACTGGCACTGATTGGCCGACCCAATGTAGGCAAATCGACACTCACTAATCGCATGCTGGGAGAAGAACGCGTTATTGTATATGATCAACCGGGAACGACTCGGGATAGTATTTTTATACCGCTGACGCGTTTTGATCAACAATACACTTTAATAGACACAGCGGGAGTCCGTCAGCGAGGAAAAATTTTTGAAACCGTTGAAAAATTTTCCGTCGTTAAAACATTACAGGCGATTGAAGCCACTCACGTTGTATTATTTATGATGGATGCAATCGAAGGTGTGACGGAACAGGATTTACGTTTATTGGGATTTGTCATTGATAGCGGCAAAGCATTGGTCATTGCGATCAATAAATGGGATGGCATGTCTTTTGAGGAAAAAGAAAAAACGCGCGCATCGATCGATCGGCGTTTACATTTTATTCCCTACGTACGCATTCATTTTATTTCAGCATTGCATGGATCAGGTGTAGGAAACTTGTTTGATTCCGTGGATGAAGCCTATCAATCAGCTAATAAAAAATTAGCCACCCCAAAGCTCACTAAAATTTTGCAAGAAGCGACTGTCCAGCATTCTCCGCCCTTGGTGCAAGGCAGACGAATCAAACTGCGTTATGCGCATTCCGGCGGAAACAACCCGCCTCGTATTATTATTCATGGTAATCAGGTGGATTCGTTACCGGATGCTTATCGACGCTATTTAGCCAATACGTTTCAAACGCGTTTAAAATTAATGGGAACGCCTGTCCGCATTGAAATGAAAAGCGGTGAAAATCCATTTCGGCATAAGAGAAATACGTTGACACCACGGCAGATACAAAAGAAAAAGCGTTTGATGAAGCATGTTAAAAAATAGAGGCTATTGAGTAAAAGATCAGATGGAGTTGGTTGTTGTTATTTTTAGTGTGTGTGATGTCGATAGTTGCCAGACTTGATTGCAGCATCCTCATAAAAAATAAGGGCGACTATTCAGTCGCCCTGCAATATTATAAAACTCAAAAAACACATGCAATCCTTACAAATAACCCAATCCTTGGACACGCAAAACGAGGAGTGGTTGCAGAATCCTTTCAGTCACCATAGCTATCCATTAGCTAAGTGCCATTCTACCTTTCTATTTGAAAATAGCATCCCATTTACAAAAGGCGTATTCGTACATTCGAGAAAACTGCCCGGTTTTTTTATGATAATGTTAATTCAAATCATAGAGTTAATCTGACGTCATCCAGCAAACACACTAAAATATGCTGGAATTTCCTACAATATTTATGGGAAATGGCTTACAAGAATACAGACAAAATCCGTAAAATGGAGCACGAATGGGTGTATGAAAAAAAAGTAAAATGAACTTTACCTGACTCATATTTTCTGGGATTATGCTGAAAAAAAACGGGCAACTTTTCAGTTGCCCCAATATGCTCAACTCAGGTATAGCAGTCCTTGCTAAATAACCCATCCATGGCATACAAAACGAGGAGTGGTTGCAAGAATCCTTTCAGTAACCGTTGTCATCCATGACAGCCTTCATTCTAACAAACACATTTTTGGAATCATCACCTCCAAAAAACAATCTATCCCCGGACCGTTATCCCTATGATAATTAAAAATTCATATAAATCAATATGTTATATTAGATAAACCATAAAAAAGCACTTTTCTCCCGCTATATGCAGCGCATTTTATCGGCAGAAATTATGGTTATTTTCCTACAATATGCTGGGGTGATTGGTTATTTTTGAATTCGAATTTTCGGATAAAACTATCATCTCATGGCCGGGGGTGGGAACGACAAGGATTGAAAAATAGGATTAGCAGACAGACTGTCAGCAATGGTAAAAAATCTTACTCTATACAACTAGGGTGTGTCATCAATTAACCTACCCACGTCGTCCCGCGGCTTGTCCGGCGTTGTTGCATAAATCACTTTTTATGCAACATCGTCATTGCGAGGAGCGTTTTGTGCGACGTGGCAATCCAGAATGCGGCCATTATTTTTGAAATTGGCTACACTGGATCGCCACGCCTCCTTCGGAGGCTCGCGATGACGAATTACGCAACAACGCCGGCTTGTCCGCGGGATCCAGAATGGCATCGCAGGTCACT
>CAZEEF010000043.1:0-12275 GCA_964511095.1 uncultured Coxiellaceae bacterium
CCATACATTAAATGCACTCAACATAAACAACATGGATCGAGTGGTTAAATCAACATAAGGTATTTGTAGCGCTAATGTGGTTGCGATTCCTATATTGAAAACCAGTGCATTAACAGGATCGCCAATATTAGCTAATGCTCTATTTGCCGAGTCAATGTCACCACTCGGTATACGCGCACAGACAAATTGCTTGAGCAATTCAGTTTGATGTACTCGATTATTTGTCAGCATGCATAAATAGTTTATTCCAGCGTTCGAGCCAGATTTACCCAAACAGAATGCTGTAAAGTTTATTATTCCATTTTGTAGGTTAACGGTAATGGGATCTTGAGTGGGTATTATTAATTCTTTTAATAATGATTTAAATTGATTGAGATGACCACCTTCTGCATAACCGCTAATGGCTTCCAATAATAAACTAAATTTTCTATCTTCACTCACGGAATCCAGCAATTGTTTTACGTGATGATCATCACCGATCAAAGCGTAATAATGTGCCGCTGTTTGTGATAATTCGAGTTTGTTCTCTTCCAATTGGGTCGAAGCATCTGGATGGTTATCCAGGATAAGACTCGCTAATAGACTTTTTTGCAGTGACAGTAGATCTTCGTCGCGCATGTTAGTCTGGATCGCGTCGGCTATTATTCTTTCTGCTTTAGCTATATGGCCGTATCGCCCATAATAATTGATTATATTAGCTAACAATATGATCCGATCTTCATTCTTCAAGTCGGTATCTAATAGTTCATTCACTTGTTTTTCATCACCTCTTTTGGCATAACCACAGAGTTTGTATATGATTAACGTTGTCTGTTGTTGAAGAGGCGCTTTTGCTAATAGCTTTGCGATCTCAGGGGTATTATTCGCAGTAGCAAGACCGAAGATGATGGCTTTTAAAAATCGAAATTGTTCAATCGGATTGGTAGCGCGGGCTAGCAGAGCGTAGGCTTTTTTTATCTGTCCGCTTTCAGCACGACCTAAGATCATTTCAGATAAAAGTATGTTTCGTTCTTCGGGATAGGTTTCTAATAAAAATTCGAGTGCTTCATCTGCTTCCTCTGTGTCTTTCAAAGCTAATTGATAAGCAGGCGTTTTGGATTTGGCGATGATTAAATTGATATGAGCATACTGCAATGCCAAATTGATTTTATCTTTATTTTTTTGTATAGCGCCTGAATAGATTAAATCAAATAATACCTGTGCAGAATAATTTTTTTCTTCATGCAGTTGATGGGTCGATGCAGCCATGGATTACCTTTTATTTTTAAATCAAATGGTGACGCTAACCTATTTAGCATCATTTAAAAATACTGACAATTCATTTAGAGATTATCACCTGGGAAAAATGAGTTAACTTTATGATTATATTAGTATTTTTCATATTTTGTGTAACAGTTTTGCCATTTTTTTTCAAAAAAATCACTTAACTTCATGATTAATATCAACTTTTTTCATTATCAGCCTTTCTTTTTAACGCATTCATAAAGGCATTCCCCATTGCAGATTCCAAGGGTTGGTTATTTTTAACGGATTTATTTTTTAAATGCATGGAAGGGGCGGCGGATCGTGGCAGGATAGGTTCAGGTGTTTCAGTCAAACGCATGCTGAGTTGAATTCGTTTACGTTGCAAATCCACTTCCAGTACTTTGACTTTGACAATGTCACCGACTTTAACAAACTCATTTGGATCTTTGACAAAACGATCCGCCAGCATGGAAATATGCACCAAACCATCTTGATGCACGCCAATATCAACAAAGGCACCAAAGTTGGCAACATTCGTGATCACACCTTCTAAAATCATACCGACACGTAAGTCTTTTAAATCTTCAATACCGTCTTTAAATTCAGCTGTTTTAAATTCTGGACGCGGATCGCGGCCGGGTTTTTCCAATTCATGCAAAATATCGGTGACAGTCGGAAGACCAAAATGTTCATCTGTCAATTCGGCTGCATTCACACTTTTTAACACTGCCAAATTTCCCATGATCTCTTTAATGGATTTTTTGTGTGTTGCCAAAAGACGTTCAACGACGGAATACGCTTCAGGATGAACGGCTGACGCATCTAATGGATTTTCACCATTCACAATACGTAAAAAACCGGCTGCTTGTTCGAAAGCTTTTTCACCCAGACGAGCGACTTTTTTCAATTGATTGCGATTTTTGAAAGAACCATTTTCATTGCGAAATGTAACAATATTTTTCGCAATACTGTCATTGATACCTGCCACACAGGCGAGCAGGGGAGCGGATGCCGTATTGACATCCACGCCCACTGCATTCACACAATCCTCCATGACAGCATGCAGCATGCGTGATAATTTCACTTGATTAACATCATGTTGATATTGCCCAACGCCAATGGATTTCGGATCGATTTTGACAAGTTCAGCTAATGGATCTTGCAATCGACGCGCGATAGAAACAGCGCCGCGATACGTCACATCCAAATCAGGAAATTCTGCTGCGGCTAATTCCGACGCTGAATAAACAGAAGCACCTGCTTCAGACACAACAATGCTTGTTACTGTTAATTCACTGTGACGCTTTTTTAATTCGGATACTAATTTATCCGTTTCTCTGGAAGCTGTGCCATTGCCAATACTGATCAATTGAATGTTAAATTGCTGACATATTTTAGCGAGTACATGAATGGATGGATCCCATTCATTGCGCGGCGCATGCGGAAAAATAGTCGTATTGCCCAGTAATTTTCCCGTTTCATCAATCACAACCACTTTAACACCGGTACGTAATCCGGGATCCAATCCTAACGTCACACGCGAACCCGCGGGTGCCGCCATTAATAAATGTTTTAAATTATTCGCAAAGACTTTAATGGCTTCTTCATCCGCATTTTCACGCAGGCGCATCATTAATTCGAGTTCTAATTTTAAAAATAATTTTACCCGCCATGTCCAGGAAACCGTTTCCATTAACCAATCGGTTGCCGGATTTTTTTGTTGTCGAATAGCAAATTGCCGTGCAATTTTTTGCTGACAAAAGGATTCTTCATCCTCTGATAACGTTAAATTAACACGCAATATTTCTTCACGTTGTCCGCGTAATATTGCTAAAGCGCGATGCGAGGGAATTTTTGCGATCGCTTCTTGATAATTAAAATAATCAAAAAATTTACTTCCTTCCTGTTCTTTTCCTTTGACGACTTCACTTTTTAAAATACCCTGTGTCCATAAATACTGACGCAGTTCACCCACCAATTCTGCATTTTCTGCGAAAATTTCCATGAGAATTTGTCGCGCACCCTCGAGTGCATCAGTGATGGTTGCAATATTTTTTTCAGGATTGATAAATGATTTAGCGTGATTCTCGGGATGAAGTGTGGGATTGTTTAATAAATCCATGGCTAACGGTAGTAGTCCGGCTTCTCTCGCCATTTGCGCTTTGGTGCGACGTTTAGGTTTAAAAGGTAAATAAATATCTTCGAGCGCTGCTTTATTATCCGTCTCTAAAATAGTTTTTTCTAATTCAGGCGTTAATTTATCTTGTTCAGCAATGCTTTTTAAAATCGTTTGTTGACGAGCAGCCAATTCACGCAAATAATGCAAACGTTCTTCCAGTTGACGTAATTGTGTGTCATCCAAACTACCTGTCACTTCTTTGCGATAACGGGATATAAAGGGAACCGTAGCGCCTTCATCCAGTAATCCAATGGCTGCATTGACTTGTTCAATTTTAATTGTTAATTCTGTTGCGATTTTTTGAATAATATTCATAGTGTCCTCATTTTGTTTTAGACATGCGTCGGAATTACCAATTGATCACCGGCTTCCAATTGATTATTGGATAGTAAATTGGCAAGACGCAGCGCTGCGGGTGTGGTATGAAATTTTTCGGCAATGGTTTCAATCGTATCTCCCCGGCGGACCATGTAAATCGTATCACCGGGCGTTAAAGTATAACGACTTGAAGCAGGTTCGGCGTCTTTGTGTGTCGGAATAATGAGTGATTGACCGGCATGTAAAGCAGTTGCTGGATCGGATGCATTAGCGAGTGCCAGGGTTTTGACATTCAGGTGAAAATGTTGCGCAATGTTTTCTAACGTATCCCCTTCACGAATCATATACAGGGTATCTCCCGGCTGCATGACGTAACGATCATTGGGTGAGTTCAATGCTCGAGTAACGCTCGATGCAATGGTAGAAGCGGGTATCTCATCGTCAGTGGCTGCAGCATCAGAAAAAGTGGGCGTGTGATATTTTCGATGCTGTGATTGACGACTCGCTACTATTCTCGGTTTTATTTGACGTAATTTTTTAAACATCGACTCTGATTGTTTTGCGACTATCGTACGCGAGTTGCGTTGATAAAAAGACGAATTTGCCAAATTCTCAGTAAATTGTTCTACATTTTCGATCGGTAATACTATTTTAAATGGACCATTAGGGTCCATTGTGGTTCGACTATAACCCGAATTAAGCTGTTTTAAATTTTTTAAACTTAAACCCGCCAGAATGGCCGCTTCTTTTAAATCAATTTGTGTCCCAATATCAACCTCTGCGAGATAGGGCGCATTGGGCACGGTTGGATATTGAATCGGATATTCGTCTGGATGACTGATAATAATGGCGAGTGCCAATAATTGCGGCACATAATCCCGCGTTTCCTGCGCAACGGGCAGTGACCAAAAATCCGTATTTTCTCCGTAGGTAATATTTTTTCGGATGGCAGCTAACACATTGCCTTCACCGGTATCATAAGCTGCAATCGCCAGTAACCAATTTCCTTCAAAAAAACTTTGCAAATATGCTAAATGATTGAGAGCCGCTTTCGTAGATGCCACCACATCACGACGCCCATCGTACCACCAGTTTTGTCTGATGCCATAACCTGATGCAGTCGTTGACATCATTTGCCACATGCCCGCCGCACCGGATGAGGCATTCAATGCAAACGGATTATAAGCACTTTCAATAATAGGCAATAACACCAGTTCAGCCGGTAAATGTCTTTTTTTGACTTGTTGAAGAATGAAATAAAGATAAGGCGCCGCGCGTGTCATGGAATGCATCAGATAATCTTGATGGTTCAGAAACCATTCAATTTTATTTTGAACAATCGGGTTGTCTTCATAATGCGGAAGAGAAAATTGCCGGCGTAATTTATCCCAGATGTCATCTGCGTTATAGTAACGATTGATATCTTTTGCCAGGTTCTGTTTTCGTTCCGGCGAGAAGTGAAGATTTTTTTGATAAACCTGAATGCCTTCATTATTGACGGGATTAGCAAAAAGAGAGGTAGTTTGCATAAAGCAACAAAGGATAATGAATCCTAGTATGTGCAGCCATTTTTGCGAGAGTTGGATCATTCTGACTCATCTTCTTTAAACGTATTATTTCGCTCAAATTTAATCTTTGCATGGGACTCGGGTCAAGGTATATTAATCGGGATGCTTTAAAAGCGGGGAAAGATAGTTTGATCAAAATATATCGAGCAGCCCAGCAATGGGACCAATGGTTAACGCAATCACTGGGACAAAGTGTGCTTGATGTTGAAAAAAAATTTTTAATCCATCGTCTTGGAACTTATTATGGCAAGCACGGAATACTGATTGGTGTTCCCAATCAACACGAATTACTCAAAACCAGTGTGACGGCCCATCAAGTTGTTCTAACACCGCTCGTCAGTCGACATAAACAGATCAAAATCATTGAAAGCGATTTTTATGAATTGCCTGTTGCCTCTGGCAGTGTTGATTTGGTGTTGTTGCCGCATAGTCTGGAATATACCAATCATCCCAGGCAATTACTGACAGAAGCCTGTCGCATTGTTAAACCGGAAGGACATATTTTTATTTTGGGATTTAATCCTTATGGGTTATGGCGATTCAGACATGAGCTCCTCCAACGAAAAAAAATGTCCTGGCATACATCCTTTATTCCTTCGCATACGGTCAAAAATTGGCTTGCACTGGCGGATTTTGAGTTGGTTAATCAAGATTTTATTTTATACAGTTCCCGATTTAAGTGGATAGACCGATTGGGACATGCGTGTTTTAGACCATTGGGTGGCGTTTATAGTTTGATTGCCAAGGCGAAAGTGACTCCTTTGACGCCGATACGATTACGTTGGCAGCAGACTTTTTCAACGATTCGTGTCACTATGCCCGGTCCTTCAATGAGAAAGTTTTAATATGAAACACGTGATGATTTTTACGGATGGCGCGTGCCGCGGGAATCCCGGGCCTGGCGGTTGGGGAGTTCTGTTACGGTATGGCCATCATGAAAAAAAACTCTTGGGCAGTGAATCGGAAACAACCAATAATCGCATGGAATTAATGGCAGCCATTCAGGGACTCAAACTGCTTCGTGAACCCTGTCAGGTGGAATTGCATACGGATTCGCAATATTTGCAAAAAGGTGTGACACAATGGTTGGCCGGATGGAAAAAAAATCATTGGAAAAAAGCGGATAAAAAACCGGTCAAAAATGCAGATTTATGGCAACTGCTGGATGAAACGGCGAGTCAACATCGTATCACATGGCACTGGGTGAAAGCGCATAATGGTCATCGTGAAAATGAAATCGCCGATCTGTTGGCTAATCAGGCGATTGATGAATTATTGCTGGCACAAAAGAAGAGGTCATGATGCGCCAAATTATATTGGATACGGAAACGACGGGTCTTGACATAAAAGAAGGTCACCGGATTATTGAAGTGGGTTGCATTGAGTTAGTGAATCGAAAGTTTACAGGCAAGCGTTATCACCAATATATTAATCCTGAACGTGAAATTGATGAAGGTGCATTGGCTGTTCACGGTATTTCATCCGATTTTTTGCAAACCAAACCTGTTTTTTCAGACATCATGAATGAGTTCATGGCGTTTATCAAAGATGCAGAACTGATTATCCATAATGCACCCTTTGATGTCGGTTTTATCGATTATGAGCTCGGTTTAAGTCCTGTGAAATGGAAGCCATTAACAAAATATTGTCGTGTGATTGATACGCTGGTCATGGCGAGGCAATTGCATGTAGGGCAGCGCAATAGCCTGGATGCGCTCTGTAAACGTTATAATATTGATAATTCTCATCGCGACTTGCATGGTGCATTAATGGATGCGCACTTGCTGGCGCAAGTATATCTTGCGATGACTGGCGGGCAGAGTAGTTTATTTGGGGAGACTCAAATGACTGAGCTAAATCGACAGGAAGAAATCATGGAAGCGGGCGCTCAATTATTGAAACCGAGACAGTTGAGAGTCGTTGCTGCGACGGTTGATGAATTGGCAGCGCATGAACAAAAATTACAAAAGATGGCAGAGAAAGGAAAATGTGTGTGGAAAGAGATGCCCTTTCAAATATCATGAAAGGGCATGGTATGACGTGAGTTAATTCCTGCTATTTCCACTCAAAGCGCCTAACAACATCAATAAATTCTGGAATAACATCAAAATGTCCAAAAACAAACTAATCGTTGCCATAATATAATTCGTTTCGCCATTATTTATAATTCGACTGGTGTCATACATCATGAGCGCTGCTGAAATAAAAGTGACGATAGTCGAAATAGCTAATTGCATCGCGGGCATTTTTAAAAAAAGATTAGCGAGGGAGGCGACAATCGCAACCACTAATCCTATCATCAAAAATTTTCCCCAATGGCTCAAATCTTTTTTCGTCGTGAGAATATAGGCTGAACAGACAAAAAAGGTAACACCCGTGCCGCCTAATGCCGTCAAAATGAGTTGACCGCCGTTAGTATAACCACGGATAAATTGATTCAACATCGGTCCCATGGAATATCCCATACAACCTGTAAAAGCAAACACCGTCAAAATACCCCAAATGCTGTTGCGTAAAGCAGTTGTTGCAAACAACAAAATAAATCCCGCAATGAAGGCAACAATGGAAGAGCCAAATCCAGCCTGATTGCTCATGGCCAATCCAGCCATGCCTGCGCTGAATAACAACGTTAAACTCAATAATAAATAAGTATTTCTGAGCACTGAGTGAGTGCTTAAAATCGACCCATCCCGTCGGCTGATGACGGTTTCATTCATTGGCATTATGGCTCTCCTGTCAGGAAGTTAATAATCAAAAATCTGTTGACCAGTATAGCATATTTTATACGTGAGCCTGGAATTAAATGCTACCAAAATGGATGGTGAACTTTTTGTTGTATCAAGACTCCTATTAGCGGTAAGATGTGTCGCTGCGATAAAATAATCAATAAATAGCGGTAATTAGGAGAGATGGCTGAGTGGTTGAAAGCGGCGGTCTTGAAAACCGTTGAGTCCTTACGGGCTCCGGGGGTTCGAATCCCTCTCTCTCCGCCAATTTTAATGGGGTCTATTAGACCCAGCAAGCGGATGGAGTATAACTTGATTAAAGTTTTATTGGTTGATGATCATGAGCTTGTGCGTATTGGCATCAAACGCTTACTGCAAGATGTGACCGGCATGAAAGTGGTCGGTGAATCGGCCACTGGCGAAGAAGCGATTCGTCTTGCCAAAACATTGATTCCAGATGTTGTTTTGATGGATGTGCAAATGCCTGGGATTGGCGGTTTGGAAGCGACGCGTAAAATGATTCGTCATAATCCCGATTTGAAAGTACTCGCCCTGACTGTTTGTGACGATGAACCCTATCCTTCCCGTTTATTACAAGCCGGTGCGGCTGGTTATATTACAAAAGGCTGTGATCCGGACGAAATGATACGGGCTATCCGGACAGTGCATGCCGGTCAGCGCTATATCAGTTCTGAAATAGCTCAACAATTGGCCTTAAAACGCTTTGCCAAAGATGAAGAATCGCCGCTCGATATTCTTTCTGAGCGTGAATTGCAAATTATGTTAATGATCACGAGTGGTCAAAAAGTTCAGGAAATATCGGATAAACTGTGTTTAAGTCCCAAGACGGTGAATAGTTACCGTTATCGCATTTTTGAAAAATTAGGCATCAATAATGACGTTGAACTGACTTTATTGGCTATCCGTTTAAGCCTGGTTGAGGGTCATAAATCGCCCGAAGAACACTGAAAAAAATCAGCCTCCATGTTAGATATCAAATCATTTTTAAGCAATGTCACTCATCAGCCGGGCGTTTATCAAATGCTCGATCAAAACGACCATATTATCTATATCGGCAAAGCACGTGATTTAAAAAAACGGCTCAGCAGTTATTTTTCAAAACAACAAAAAGATAACAAAACCCATGCGTTATTACAGCATGTGAAAAAAATCGATATTATCGTGACACATACTGAAAATGAAGCGTTGATTCTGGAATGTAATTTAATCAAAAAATATAAACCGCATTACAATATTTTATTTCGTGACGATAAAAGCTATCCCTATATTTTGTTGACAGATGATCAACCGTATCCACGAATTGATTTTTATCGCGGCAATAAAAAACGCGGCGGTGTTTTTTTTGGGCCCTTTCCCAATTCAAGAGCGGTACGTGAAACCATTAATTTAATCGAAAAATTATTTAAAATTCGAAATTGCAGCAATCATTTTTTTGCAGGGCGTACACGTCCCTGCATGCAATATCAAATTGGTCGTTGCACGGGTCCTTGTGTGGGATTGATTTCACCGGAAGAATACAATCAGCATGTGCGTCATGCCATTTTATTTTTACAGGGAAAAAATGATTTGGTTGTCAGTGAATTGACAAAAAAAATGGATGAGGCTTCTCGTCAATTGCAGTTTGAAATAGCGGCTGACATTCGTGATCAAATTGCCAAATTGCGGGACATTCAGGCGCGACAATATGTCAGCACGGAGCATGGCGATGCGGATGTGATTGGTCTTGCTGTCACGGCAGGTCTTGTGTGTATTCAATTGTTCATTATTCGAGGTGGAAGAATATTGGGAAGCAGGGCTTATTTTCCGAATATTTCAATCACGTCATCTCACGAAGAAATTTTGACATCGTTTATTACGCAACATTATTTAAGTGCAAATCACAGTCCAGAAGAAATTCCGAAAGAAATTATTTTAGAAATAGCGTTATCCGAACAGGATTGGCTGGAAAATGTGTTGCGCGAACAAGCGAATCATAAGGTGGTTTTATCCGCGAATGTGCGCAGTGAGCGAAAAAAATGGCTGGATATGGCGACCAGTAATGCACAGCAATCGCTGACGACACAACTCGTCAATAAAGCCAATGCGCATGAACGGTTTGATGCATTGCAAGCCTTGCTTCAACTCGGTAAAACACCTGTTTCAATTGAATGTTTCGATATCAGTCACACCATGGGTGAGGCAACGGTTGCTTCGTGTGTCGTTTTCAATCGTGATGGTGCAGTCAAAAGTGATTATAGACGTTTTAATATTTCAGATATTGTACCGGGCGATGATACCGCTGCGATGCGTCAGGCGATCACCCGGCGTTATAAACGGTTACAATCGGAAGAAGCGATTCTTCCCGATATTTTATTAATCGATGGCGGCAAACCGCAATTGAATGCAGCCAAAGCTGTTCTCAAAGAGTTAGACATTCCTACTATTTTTTTGATTGGCGTTGCGAAAGGCGTCACCCGCAAACCGGGTTTTGAAACATTGCATTTTATAGAGCGCACTGCCATTCATTTATCACCTGATTCATTAGCATTGCATTTAATTCAACAAATTCGCGACGAGGCGCATCGTTTTGCGATCACAGGACATCGCGCACGACGTGATAAAAAACGAGTGACATCGGTTTTAGAAACAATACCGGGAATCGGAACGAAACGGCGTCGGGAATTATTGCATTATTTTGGCGGGATTCAGGCATTGAAGCGGGCGAGTGTGGAAGAGTTGGCGAGAGTGCCGGGGATTAGTCAAGCACTCGCTCAGCGGATTTTCATGGCAGTGCATCAGGTCGATATTTGAACAATTCTCTATTTGATTATGTTATAATTATTCTATCCGATAATGGAGGATAGTATGACTGAGCCATCTTTAGCCGAAATAAAGGAGGCATTGAGTACGCTTGAGAAACTATTGCAATCGGCTGTTGCGATTCGCTTTCCTGATAAAAAAAATCAGGCGGATATTGAGGAATATTTTGATGAGTTAATTAAAACCGGGCCGGGCAAAGGGAAAGATGCGAAAGAATTGTATGAAGCCGCTCAAGGTTATAGCATGGTTAAAGAGTTGAAAGCAGCCATTTCAATGGGTGAAAGATCTCCTCATCCTGATAAGAAGAGCAGTCAAGCAATTCAAAATATGGAGAATGTTTACAATAACCCAACGTTTCAAAAGACCATCAAATCACTTTCAGAATCAAAGACAAAAAGATTTTTTACCATGATAGGGCACAAATTAGGTGTGATCAAACCTGTTGCACAGTCAGAACATTCAGTGGATTCAGTTTCAAAGTTACAAGCCGATCTTAATAAAGCAATTGAAAAACAACGCAGTAAAAATGTCAGTTTTATTATAAAGCGTTAAATAGTTTTACCGTCAAATATTGGATTGAATCGCTTGCTATTTCCCTAATACTTGCGTTATTTTGGTTAAAATTCTTTTTTCATGACCATGGTGCAGTATGTTCAACATACCCAATATCCTCACATTCTTCCGGATATTAGTGATTCCGTTTCTCGTTCTGGTATTTTATTTACCTGTCACCTGGTCACATCTTGTCGCCGCTTTTTTGTTTGCATTGGCTTGTGTGACGGATTGGCTGGATGGTTATGCGGCGCGCAGTTTGAAACAGAACACAAAATTGGGTGCTTTTTTGGATCCGGTGGCGGATAAGTTAATGGTGTCCGTGGTGCTGGTTTTGCTGGTGGGAGAGCCGCAGTTTCAATTTCTGAGTTTGTCATCGGCGGTTTATGCCATACCGGTTGCCATGATAACGATTCCAGCGGCCATTATCGTCAGCCGCGAAATTATTGTGTCAGCCTTGCGCGAATGGATGGCAGAAATTGGCGCCCGTACCAGTGTCTCTGTTTCCTATATCGGCAAAGTCAAAACCACCATTCAAATGATATCGCTCACTGTATTGCTTTATTGTGATGCTGCAACGAATGTATTTATTGTGCTGATAGGGTATACGATGTTGTATGTTTCCGCTGTCCTGACGATCTGGTCAATGATGATTTATCTTCGGGCAGCCTGGCCTGCATTTAAAGAAGCAAAGAATTGAAAAAAAATCTTATTTTTACTTGACAGAAAAAGGTCGTTCGATAGAATGGGCGCCTGTTAGCTATTATAAGATATTGAAGAATAAGCGTGCGGGAATAGCTCAGTTGGTAGAGCACAACCTTGCCAAGGTTGGGGTCGCGAGTTCGAGTCTCGTTTCCCGCTCCAGAA
>CAZEEF010000044.1:0-8352 GCA_964511095.1 uncultured Coxiellaceae bacterium
TTGAAATTGGCTACACTCTGGATCGCCACGCCTCCTTCGGAGGCTCGCGATGACGTATTACGCAACAACGCCGGCTTGTCCGCGGGACGACGTGTGTGAGGAGTTGACGACAGCCTATAACGCGCCGGAAATTTATCGCTGATAAACCACTTTACCGCCGACCATCGTTAAAACCACATTCAATGCTTCATCCAGCACCACTAAATCCGCCTCTTTTTCCGGCGCAATACTGCCTTTTTTATCGAAAATATTTAACAGTTTCGCCGGATTTTCAGACGCAAAACGAACCACATCCATTAATTGACCTTTCGTCAATTGCATCATGTTTTTAACGGCTGAAATCATTTTCAACACACTGCCTGCCAGCGTACCATCCGGCAAACAAGCTTTATTGTTTTTGACAACCACTGTTTGGCCGCCTAAATCGTATGAACCATCCGCCAGACATTTTGCTCTCATTGCATCCGTCACTAAAATAATTTTTTCCCTCTCTTTTGTTTTAAGAATTAATTCGATGATGGCAGCATGCAAATGAAAGCCATCCAAAATTAATTCGGTGGATAATTTTTCCGATAATAAGGCTGCCGTGACAACACCCGGTTCGCGTTGATGGATACCACGCATCGCATTAAAAAGATGTGTGACGTGCGAACAACCGGCATCAATTGCCGCCATCGTTTCATCATACGTCGCATTGGTGTGGCCAATCGATGCAATGATTGATTGCGTTTTCAAAAAACGAATCAGTTCAAGACTGTTGGGTAATTCCGGTGCGAGCGTGACGAGTTTTATGGCATGACCTGATTTAGCTTGCCACTCACGAATAGAATCAATATCCGGTGCTAAAATATTTTTTACATTTTGTGCGCCGACTTTTTCGGGTGATAAAAAAGGACCTTCCAGATGAATCCCTAATACGTTCGCGCCCTGAACCGATGACTGTTGGTGGATATAATCACCGACAGTCTGCACCACTTGACCAATCACATCAGATGACGCTGTCATGGTCGTCGCCAAATAAGAAGTCGTTCCTTCTTTTACCAACGCCTGACTGATTGTTTCCAACGCCGCGAATGTGCCATCCATGACATCGGCGCCATTCGCACCATGAATATGCACGTCAATAAAACCTGGAATCAAATGATAGTGCGCTGGAAATTCCAAAACCACATCCGGTGAAAATCGTTTTTCCGTATCGATCGCATGAATTTTATTTTCATGAATAACCAAGGCTGCATTGTTGAGAATGGCATTTTCACCATAAATTTGCGGACCTGAAATCACGAGCCACTGTGCCTGTTTCATCGGTCATTTATCTCATTCTTTGATAAAACACGTTCTCGAATCATCAAAATCGCCCCTGAACAGGCATCCGTCTGTCGCGGCACAAGACACGTACGCAATTCTTCACACAACCAGGGTTCAATAAAAGGAGCCATGCCACCCAATAAACTACAAGGCAAATGACGGTCCCGTTCTTTTTGCAATTTAAATAATGTCATTCCAATACGATCCACGGCATGCGCTGCTTTTTTGATTAAACGCACGGCTGCCATTTCATTTTGTTGCAGATGATTAATGACGAGCGGCGCAAGTCGCGCGAATTCTGTGGAATTTGCCCGATTCGCCCAAGTGGTGAATGTTTCAATATCATTATTAAAAAAACTGAAAACATCTTCCACTAATGGCGATTTTTCCACACGATGGTCTAACCACTGAAATGTCAGACGTGCTGCTTCCAACCCAAGCCATGCACCGCCGCCTTCATCATCGTGCGGAAATCCCCATCCGCCAATCCGCGCTGTTTTTCCCTCTTGAATTTCATAACCAATCACACCCGTACCCACTACAATAATGGCACCATCCTGTCCATGATGCGCGCCGACGCAAGCAACATGTGCATCCGACACCAGGTGAAGGGTAGAAAAGGCATGTGGTTTCGCCAAAAACGCTTCAACGGCTTCCGGCACTTCACAACCGGCCAACCCTAGCCCTAAATGAAAACGATACGCTTTATTATTTAATTGAATCGACGCGGGTTTGAGTGTTTCTTCCAACGCATGGTAAATAGATTCCCAGGATTTATCCGTTGATAATCGAATATTCGCAGGACCACCGACACCCTGTCCTAATAATTCACCCGCTTCATTTTCAATACGAACGCGCGAATTTGTGGCACCCCCATCAATACCGACAAAAATATTTTCTGCCACACGTTATCCTTTAAAAATTAAACCCTTTAGAAACGAAACCCCTATCATAACATTATCGACGTAAAATATGCGACACAGGTATCCTGACCTCGCCTTTTGCATCCATCACAGAATGGCTGTTTACATCCGCGGCCCAGGCCAAACCAAAAATAATTTCCATACTCAATGCGTAACAATTGTCTTTTTTTTCTAATTGTATTTGACTCACATCGCCTGCAATCATTCCCATCACTTGCAATTCATGCCGCATTTTTTTTAAGTCGCGATAAGTCAACGTAAAATAATCCACATCCAATACCGGATCTTTAAATCCCTGTTGCATCAATAAATCACCCACATTATGCATGTCCATCAATTGAGGAAAAGCCAGCGGTAACTCATGCAATTCACGCAATGTATCAGGGCCTAAGGCAGTGATGATCAACAAACCATTTGGCCGCAATACCCGACGCCACTCTCGCAACATTGCCTGTAAATCATCACACCAGGGCATCGTCAAATTCGCCAGGATTAAATCGGTTGAATGATCAGGCAGAGGGAGATCGTTATAAGAAGCACAAATATATTTAATTAGCGGCAACTGCTTTTTTGCATAATCCAGCATAGCAGTCGATGAATCGATTGCAATCATATCTGCATTAGGATAGTGTTTTTTCAGCATAACGACTGAATCCCCCGTCGCACAACCCACATCCAGAATATGTTCTGGTTTCAGCGTCACTAATTGAAGCCGCCCGACAATTTCGTTGAGCACCTCACGCTGTAACACGGCCGCTTCCGCATATTCCGCAGGAATCCGCGCCTCCAACAATTCTTCCAAACTATTTTTATATCGCATTGTTAAGGACCATTCGAATGGTATATTTATTAAAAAAAATGGCAAATTGGCTGATGCCGCATCGTTGTATTCTTTGCAAAAATACGACGCATCGACCTTATGATTTATGTTTGCCCTGCGACAAACAATTACCCATTTTAAAACATTATTGCACGCGATGCGCCAATATTTTGCCTCTAAAAGAGCAAATACCAATGTGCGGGCACTGCTTGCAGCACCAACCGCCCTTTGATGAAACACATGGCCTATTTTCCTATCAACCACCCATTCCCAAATTGATACTCGATTTAAAATTTCATCACGCTTTAACGCATGCCAAACTTTTTGGTGAACTACTCGCGGAAAAAATTTTACAGGAATGGTACAAAAAAGAAGAATTGCCTAATGCGATTATTCCCATCCCATTACACAGAGATCGATTGAAAGAACGTGGATTTAATCAAGCGACTGAAATAGCACGGCCCATTGCAAAAGCGCTTAAATTACCGTTAATTTTGCATGGCATCACCCGAATCAAACCCACGAACCCCCAGGCCACCTTGTCTGCTCAAGCACGAAAAAATAATATAAAAAATGCATTTTTGATTAAACACTCTTTTGAAAATCAGCATATTGCCGTGGTAGATGATGTGATCACCACAGGCAGTACGATCGATGAATTTTGCCGACAGTTAAAAAAACAGGGGGCTCGGAGAATTAGCGTTTGGTGTGCTGCGCGGAGACAATGAGCCTTTGGCCATGTCAAATCATCCACCCCCTCCGGAAAGATAATAAATATATAACGCCATTTCCGCTGAATAATTGTTATCTTGTGCTGTTTTAGCCAGCGAAAAATCGCCGATGACGACTGTCCAGGGCAAATTCGCTATTTGCTCTGCAAACCGGGAAATTTTTGCATAATCCCCCAATAAAACCATGTTCAATGGCTGCTTCGTATAATTGTTTTCCCGAGCGGCTGATCCAACGCGCAATACAGTAATCTGTAATTTATCCCGCTGACTGATCGCTATAATTTCTTTGATTAATTTGTTGATATCATTTTGTTTGATAAATTTTTTCTGCCACTCATTCAATGCAAATTTTGTTTCTGGCATATCAGCCATTTTTCCCTCAAGCAACATTTCCTGATAATATAATCGTTGGAGTTGCCGAGTGAATTGTATTTCCTGCCATCTGTATAGCGATAACTGTTTTTTTAAGGGTAAAATGTCTTGCCAATAAAACAACATCACCATCACCATGATCAGAAATGTGATTAATAAATACCGTTCTTTATTCATCTTAATCCCATTCTCAACTGAAAATATTTCAATGGATTCTTATCAGTGATCGATGTAATAACAGGCGCTGTCAAAATGGCCGATTTTTTCATGGCATCCATCCAATCGATGAGCGCCAAATCAGAATGCGTATAACCGGCTATCCAAATTATTTTATCCTGCCGCTTCACTTCTGACAGTTCGATCGATGCCGAAAGCGTTTTACTGATTTCTTTCAAGACTTCTGCGGTGACTTTATTTTGACGGCGTAATAGTTCAATGAAATTGAGACGTACTTTCGAATACACAATGCCATCCTGGCGTTTTTCATATTGCATGATGTCGAGCATTTTTTCAGAAATCAATAATTGATGCTGAATGTTTTTTTCTACCTGAAAATGAATCAGAGTGCTTAACCCGATATGCCAGATAACAAGCATAACAAGCGTCGCGCCAAGACAACGAAACAATAACGTATAAAATGCCGTTTCAGACGAATGCTCCATCTCGCTATTTGATCCTGTCCATTTGAGAAATATACTTTGCAATGCAATAGAGGACCAAGTCAATGAAATCTGCCAAAATCCGGCAAACCATTTGACGAAACGTCCTCTTCTCTGTATATAATCTCACCCTTCTCTGATCGGGTGGAATTATGCAAGATATACTTTTATTTATGAATCATCATTTGGCATTAGTGACGCTCCTTGCCATTATTTTAGTCATGTTGGTTATTCTGGAATTCATCAAGATAAAACGCGGGGCCAAACGCCTGACACCCGCGGAAGTGATTCATGTGATCAATCATGATAAAGGTGTCGTGATTGATATCCGCAGTAGCGATGCTTTTGCCACCGGTCATATTACAGGCGCGATCTCCCTTCCCTTAAGTCACCTGGCAGAAAAGATTAAAAAAATTGAAAAATTTAAATTACAACCGATTGTCATCGTCTGTGCGACAGGCGCCGATTCCCCCAAAGCCGCCGTCATCTTAGCTGAGCAAGGTTTTCAGGCAAAACTCTTAAACGGCGGTATGCGCGCCTGGCGTGATGCTGAAATGCCTTTGGTAAAAGGATAACGGTATGCAAGCAAAAATCATTGTCTATACAAAAGCAAACTGCCCTTATTGTGTCTGGGCAAAACAATTACTCGATAACAAAAAAGTGAGCTACGATGAAGTTCGAATTGACTTGGATGAAAACCAGCGCCTGATCATGGAACGCACCAGTCATCGACGAACTGTGCCGCAAATTTTTATTAATGATCAGCCCATTGGCGGTTTTGATGACCTCGCCGCCCTGGAAAAAACTGGTCAACTCGATAATTTACTCTTCAATAAGGAAAAATAAACATGCAAGAACGTACGACCCCAGAGCATACCCCGCATTTTGAAATTCAACGTATTTACGTTAAAGATTTATCGTTTGAAGCACCGAATACACCGCATACTTTTGTCGAAGAATGGAAGCCTGAAGTGCAGCTCAATCTGGAAACAAAAAGTAATCGTATTCAAGATAATATGCATGAAGTGGTACTGTCCGTGACAGCGACCGTCACAACGAGCAAAAAACCTGCGTTTATTGTGGAAGTGCATATGGCAGGTGTCTTTTTGATGAAAGATATTCCAGAGGATCAAATTCGGCCGATGTTAGGCAGTTTCTGTCCCAATATTCTATTCCCGTACGCGCGCGAAATGATTTCCGACATCGTGGTACGCGGTGGATTCCCGCAATTGCTGTTAGCGCCAGTCAACTTTGATGCATTGTATGCACAGCATCTGGAAGACCAGCAAAAAGGTGGCAAAGAAGCCGCTGGCGGTGAGAAGGTTCATTAAGCCATGAATACTCCCAACCCTCAGCCAATCACCATTTTAGGCGCTGGCTCATGGGGAACGGCCCTCGCTCTTTATCTATCCCGATCCGGTCAATCAGTGCGTCTTTGGGCGCACGATCGGGACAGTATTCTCACGCTGCAAAAAGAACGTACCAATCGTCGCTATTTGCCCGATTTCACGTTTCCGGATGCATTGGAACCCATTGTCGATTTAAAGACAGCCTTATCGAATAGCCGGGATATTTTAATTGCAGTGCCTTCATCCGCTTTTCATGATGTACTCATCCAATTAAAACCCCTGCTTCAGCCAGAAGCACGCATTCTTTGGGCGACGAAAGGATTGGATCCTGAAACTGGCCAATTGCTTCATGATGTCGCCATTGAAGTGCTGGGAAAAAATCATGCCTATGCTGTCATTTCTGGCCCTTCTTTTGCACGGGAAGTGGCGGCGGGGTTACCCACAGCCGTTGTTGTCGCCAGTGACAATACGACGTTTGCCAACGATCTTGTGACGCGCTTTAACAGTCCGTTATTCCGCGTTTATTCGAGCCAGGATATGATCGGCGTTGAAACAGGTGGCATTGTTAAAAATGTGTTGGCGATTGCAACGGGTATTTCCGATGGAATGCAATTCGGCGCAAACGCACGCAGTGCATTGATCACGCGGGGATTGGCTGAAATGACGCGTCTTGGCATTGCAATGGGCGGACACTCTGAAACTTTCATTGGCCTGTCCGGTATCGGTGACCTCGTTCTGACGTGTACGGATAATCAATCACGCAATCGGCGGTTTGGTTTGGCGTTAGGTCTCGGTAAAGATCCTGACGAAGCAGAACGCGAAATTGGCCAGGTAATTGAAGGAAAACGGAATGCTGAATTAATCGTGCAACTCGCTCAAAAATACTCTGTTGAAATGCCGATTGTCGAAGCTGTTTGGGCTATTTTAAATGGCGAACAGACGCCGGTTGAAGCAATGCATCATTTGCTTTCGCGGGAACCGAAGAAAGAGCAGTAAGGGTAGGCTGCGGCGTTGTTGCGTAACTCGTCATCGCGAGCCTCCGAAGGAGGCGTGGCGATCCAGAGTGCAGCCAATTACAAAAATAATGGCCGTATTCTGGATTGCCACGTCGCACAAAACGCTCCTCGCAATGACGAGGCAACAACGTCGCAGAAATCTTAAAAAGATTTTATTAATCAATAAGTTACGTAATTTTTCAATAAAAATCTCACAAAACTGTTACACAGATTTGAAAAAACATCAATATATTCATTAACTTAAGTCACTTTTCCCAGTGTTTCATCCCGCAAAATAACCACTTTTTCAATGACTACATCATTCACTGGCACATCCTGATGCCCGGCTCTTCGCGTCGTTGAAACGGTTTTAATTTTGTCAACGACATCCATGCCTGCCACGACTTTGCCAAACACACAATATCCCCAACCTTCCGTTGTTTTTGATTTAAAATTCAAAAAATCATTATCCGCCACATTAATAAAAAACTGTGATCCCGCTGAATGCGGATCGGATGTGCGCGCCATCGCTACTGAATACTTTTTATTGGCCAACCCTTTGTCGGCTTCATTTTCAATCGTATCAACCGAATTTTTTTGCTGCATGCCGGGCAGAAAACCACCGCCCTGAATCATAAATCCATTAATCACACGATGAAAAACCGTTCCATTGTAAAATCCACTTTCTGCCAAATTCAAAAAATTTCTGGCCGTTGCCGGTGTATTTTCAAAATCGAGCTCAATTGAAATATCGCCCGCACTCGTTTGCAAAATAATCATAAGACTCATTCCTCCCCTCACATAAATAAGCCGCCTACCATAACAAAATACCTGCATGAAACCAATTGCCCCGCGATAAAAGAATCCGTTATTCTAAGGTATTAAAGCCTTAGGGATCCGATATGTTTGATTCACTGATTCAACGGTCAAAATCATTCATGGTCACCTTGCGATTTAGCATACTCGCGATCTTCGTTACCTTATTCGTCTTTTCCATGATCGTTTTAATTTCGATCACGCATATTCGATTTGTTAACAGCATGGAACGTCTTTCGTTTGAACTCATGCAAGAAGCCTCTAACAATGCCTTTAATCAAATTCACAGTCGAATCCAAACAGCAGAAATGAAAAGTCGATCTGTTGCCCAGTTAATTAAATTAAGTGTGATCGATTTCAAAGATAATGTTAAGAGTTA
>CAZEEF010000044.1:8362-11580 GCA_964511095.1 uncultured Coxiellaceae bacterium
TACCTGTTTTGTTTGAGGAATCCCGATGCCCGTATCTTCGATTTCAAAGATAATGATGAGTTAATCTCTTATACCGTTAATTTTATGCAGAATGAAATCACCCTGTTTTCCGCCATACAAGCAATCGCCTGGGGTGATGCATCCGGTAATTTTGTCATGGCGGAAAAAAAGAGTAATGGACAAATTTATTCAGAAGTCATTCAGCGCAATGCCAATCCCCCTTACCATAAAACATTTTTGCAGGATGCCGCAGGAAAATTAAATCCGCTTTCGACCTCGGCACCTTTAAATTATGATCCACGCCTTCGCCCCTGGTACATTGAAGCAAAAACAGCAAAAAAACCCGTTTGGCTTGGCATTTATTACTACCAACTCACAGGACATCAGGGAACAGGTGTTTCAACACCCGTCTATAAAGATGACGGCAGTCTCTTGGGCGTCGTGAATTTACAAGTCCGACTGGAAAATTTACAAACCCTGGTCGAACAAACCAAAGTGAGTCAAAATAGCACCGTTTTCATTCTGTCAACGGAAGGCAAAGTCATTGCCTATCCTCATCTGAATCTTCTGGATCGATCATCCTTATTCAATATTCATCAGCTCAAAACAGCGCCGTGGGTGATTCATTCATTTGATCTCTATAATAAAACACACGAATCTGCTTTTGCTTTTGACGACAATGGCAAGCGATATCTGGCGACTTATGAACCTTTATCCTCGTTTGGCAAAGAACAATGGATTATTGGCATTGTCACACCGGCGGATGATTTCATCAGTTATCTGAACCGGACGCATCTCATTACTTTGTTTATCAATTTATTGATTTTAATTTTTGGCATCACTGCCGTATCGATCCTGACGACACATGTCGTACGTCCCTTAAAAAAAATTACGCAAGAAATTGTGAGAATTAAAAATTTTGATTTGAATGGTCGGGAAAAAATTGTTTCCCGTATTAAAGAAATCAATTATATCGCTGATGCATTGTATTCCATGAAAAAAGGATTGCGTACATTTCAGCGTTATATTCCAGCAACACTGGTACGGCAATTAATTGAAACCGGAGAAGATGCGCGAATTGGCGGTGTCAAAAAACCATTGGCTATTTTATTTTCCGATATAAAAGATTTTACCAGCATCGCTGAAGCAGTGGATCCTGATATATTAACACCGCATATTTGCGAATATTTCGACGAATTATCTCAAATCATTGCATTCAATAATGGCACCATCGATAAATATATTGGTGATGCCATCATGGCTTTTTGGGGCGCACCCCAACCGATTGATAATCCCGCTTTGCATGCAGCAAAAGCCGCGTTGCGTTGTATTACCCGTTCTGCTTATTTAAATAAACAATGGAAATCGCAAGGCAAGCCTGTTTTATTCACGCGCATTGGCATTCATCTGGGTGATGCCATTGTTGGTAATTTCGGCTCATCTGAACGCATTAACTACACCGCCGTGGGCGATGCGACCAACATTGCCAGTCGTCTGGAAGGCATTAATAAAATTTACGGCACACAAATCATCGTGAGTGATTCGATGTATCAACAGATCAAAAATGATTTTATGTTACGCCTGATTGATTGTGTCACGGTCAAAGGCAAACAGGACCCCAATTATATTTACGAATTGATTGCAGAATCACGGCATGAAGTTACCTATGATCTGGAAGCTTATATCAGTGAATTTGCGAAGGGATTAGCGGCTTACAAAATAAAACAGTGGGATCATGCCATTGAACACTTTAAAGCCTGTCTCACGCTTCATCCAAAAGATGAAGTGGCCCACATCTTTATCAAACGTTGTGAAAATTTCAAACTGACTCCGCCGGGTGCTGATTGGAATGGTATTTGGCAATTACATGAAAAATAACTTAACTTTTGATCACATCCAGATCAAATCCGCTGCGTGAAGAATGTTATAATTAAATCAACTATCACAGAGGACTCGCTCATGAAGACCTTGTCTGCTGTTGTCACGACTCTCATTGGATTCACTTTCGCAACCCCTGTCTTTGCAGATTGTTACAGTTGCTCCCCCGCACAGAGTGCTTGCACTCAATGCAGATCATCTTATAATGATGCCTGCAACTCTTGCGCCTGCACTGAGCCTTCCTGTGGGAAAAATCCGTGTTTAAGCAGACGCGTTTGTTGTGAAGTCTATGGTAATGTAGGTGCTTATAGAGAAGAATAATTTTTTGGGGAACTATCGATGAAACACGTTCAAGCGATTTTATTGGCTTTATTGGCCTCCGCTTTTTTAATCACCGGATGCAACACGGCGAAAGGTTTTGGTCAGGATATGGAAGAAGGTGGTCAGGCAATACAAAAAGCAGCGCACGATTCCGCCAGTCCGAATAATGGGACTGCGAAACATTCTTAATCCTATTATTAAGTTTTTATTATGAAAATTTTATGTGTTATTCCAAGCCGAATAGCCTCAACGCGTATTCAGCGTAAACCGTTATTACCGATTCAGGGCAAGCCCATGATCCAATGGGTTTATGAAAATGCGGCGCGCTGCAAGGTATTAACCGATATCATTGTTGCAACTGACCATGACGAAATCGCTGCCGTGATTCATAAACTGGGGGGTAAAACGGTGATGACAGACCCCAATCTTGCAACCGGTTCGGATCGTGTTGCCGTTGTAGCAAAACAATTTCCTGAAATGGATGTCATCATTAATTTGCAAGGTGATGAACCGTTTATTCGACCACGCATGCTAGAACAATTGGTACAGCCTTTTCTTGCCGGCGAATCCCCTGACATGACGACACTGGCTTATCCACTGGATATGAAAACAAAATATCCGGATCCAGGCAGTGTGAAAGTCATTACAGATTTAAAAGGCAACGCCATTTATTTTTCACGCTCACCGATTCCCTATTTTCGCGTGCAAGAAAAAGCACCGGTTTATAATCACATGGGATTATATGCTTTTCGCCGGGATTTTTTACTGCTCTATCAAACACTCGCGCAAACTCCGCTTGAAAAAACAGAGTGTTTAGAACAATTACGCGCGTTGGAACATGGATATAAGATTCGGGTGTGTTTAACGGAAGAAAAAACGTTGGAGATTAATACGCCGGAAGAATATGCGTTGGCGCAACGGTTTCGGTATGATGAATAGTGGGTCCAAAAAATAGAGTAAGTGTTCACGGCCGCCATTCTGTCATTCCCGCGCCGGCGGGAATCCATCCATAACTGCAT
>CAZEEF010000045.1:0-11544 GCA_964511095.1 uncultured Coxiellaceae bacterium
ACAACCACACTTCGCAAGTGCCGCTGTTATTGTGGAATTTGAAAAATTTGTACCGCCATCCGAGCCAAGTAGAACTGTATTGCCGCAACCCACTGATCCAAGAGTTCATACGGTTATACCTCGAGATCCCGATATCTCAAAGATACATTTGAGCAAGGCAGTGACTCCTTCCTCCCATCTTCTTCCGCCGCCCACGCCGCTGGCACCGGATGGTTCTAGCCCCCCTTCGCCCAGTCACTCAACACGACGGGAGAGTATTCCATCAAAATGGCGTATAAGCAGAAATATCACGCCTGATTCTTTTCTTGCGCCTCCTGTTCCAACTCGGTCTGCACCCCCTGTTCCTTCTTCGGACCCTGCTGAAAAGCCTACGCGGCCTGAGAGACCACTTAAACAAGCGGGAAGTTTCACATTTAATAAACCATATTAATTGACTTTGGTAATAAAAACATGGAATTAGAACTCGACCCGAATCCTGCTCATTATCAAATTCGCGCCTATCAGCCTGGAAAGATACAAGTGAATGAGACAGTTTATTCCCAGAGTATTATTATTTCGCCCGAAAAACTCATCGATTCCTGGAAACCCCAACGCCTTTCTGAACTCACACGCGAGGATCTGACTATCATTTCCGAATGGAGTCCTGCTATTCTATTGATTGGTACCGGAAGCACGCTCGAATTTCCGGACCTTGAAGTGTATGGCGATCTCATCAATGAAGGAATCGGTATTGAAGTGATGGACAGCCGTGCGGCATGCCGGACTTATAATGCATTAACGGCAGAAAACCGCAATGTCGCCGCTGCAATCATTATAAAATAAGAGACCTTGAATGAAATCATTTAAATTGACACTGCTGGCTGTGATCATTTGTATTCTCGCCTCGGCGTTTTACATGTATGAATTTACCCTGCAAGTAGCCATGGGCGTCATGACCAATGAACTCATGCAAGATTTAAGTTTGAATGCCGCCAGTTTAGGATTAGTGTCAGCCTTTTTTTATTATGCTTACACCCCCATGCAAATTCCTGCCGGTTTTTTGCATGATCGCTTCGGTCCCCGCCTCATGATCACGCTTGCCATTTTAACTTGCGCATTGGGTGCATTTTGCTTCAGTCACAGCACGCATCTGACGAGTGCTTCCGCCGGTCGATTTTTAATGGGAATCGGATCTGCCTTTTCATTCACCGGCGCATTATTGCTGATTTCACGCTGGTTTCCACCGACTTATTTCGCTATTTTAGCCGGTATTGTGCAATTGATGAGTGCTGTGGGCGCCATTGGCGGTGAACTGCCCCTGGCCATCGCCATCCATCATTGGGGATGGCGGCACAGTATGACGAGTCTCGCTTTGTTTGGTATTGTATTGGCCGTTCTGGTCTGGTTCATTGTTAAAAATTTTCCCTCGGACAGTCCTCATCCAAACCACCTGCTTCAACAACACAAACACGTGGAAAATAAATTTAAATTTGTGTTTGGACGTGCACAAATCTGGTGGATTGCTGCCTATTCTTTTTTAGTGTGGGCACCGATTGCTGCGTTTGCAGGCTTGTGGGGTGTCCCCTTTCTCGTCAACGATTACCAACTGACCACGCCAGCCGCCTCCATGGCGTGCGCTGCTATCTGGATTGGCGTGGGAATTGGTTCACCGCTCAGCGGATGGATTTCCGAATATTTTCAACGTCGCCAGATCGTCGTCACCTTCTGTGGCGCATTCGGCATTTTTTCTTCTCTCATCATTATCTATGGTCATCCTTCCATGCAAGTACTTTACTGCGTGCTTTTCCTATTCGGATTAGCCGGCGGTGGCCAATCGCTGGCATTTTGTATCGTCCGTGACAACAGTCATCTTGGCACCCTGGGCGCGGCTATCGGTTTGAATAATATGGCCACGGTCGCAGGCGGCGCTATTATTCAACCGGCCATCGGTTACCTTTTATATAAAAATTGGGATGGTACTTATATGGCAAATCATTTGCCCTTCTACAGTGTTTCAGATTATCATTTGGGCTTATTTATGATTCCACTCTGTTATGTTCTCGCCACACTCACCGCGGGTCTATTCATCAAAGAAACCTATTGCAAAGAACAGCCTGTCTAAATTTTAATCCCTTAATATTTCTTTAATCTATGGCGCATAGAATGCGTCCTCACAAAACGAATAATTATTCATCTGGAGTGGGTAAAATGTTCAATCATCATCGTGGTGATTTTGTTTTGGTTCCTGACGAACAAAAAGAAGAAAAGCCAACAGATAACACCACCTGTCTTCTCGCACGCAGAGGATTGAATCTGGGTGCATTAACATTTGGTTCCGTGACGGAAATTTTACAATTTTATACGGGATTAGATGATCTTTCGGCGCTTTCTGATAAATTGCTTGGCGCCATCAAACCGGATCCTGCCGCGAATGCCGTACTCACCACCATCTATGCCTTACAGGCGATCACCATTAACAGCACATTTACCAACGAAGGCATAGACACGATTTGCCGCATCATGAAAGGTGAAAAAGTGCCTGAATGGAAAGAATTACCTTCGATAGACGCGTTGAAAGCCAATACAATTTCCATTTTTCTGAACGGCTATGGATTATTTTCGGACGCGGCTCAAACGTTTTATTATTTATGGCAACAAGCCATCGAACGCGGTATTGAATTAAATCGAGCGACTATTTCAGGGATTATCTCACTCAGTCTATTGGCATCGGCTTCCAATATACCGACAGAAACCCTTGAAACACATCTTTTTATCCGTTATCTCCTTTCAAAAAAACAGGAGAATCCGGCAGAAAATGAAGCACTCGTTTTAAATAAAACAACGGCCGAAAAATTCGCTGATCTTCTTTGTATTCCGCTAGAAACCGTTTTGAAATTTTTTGGTGCGCTGGAAGATATGATAGAAAGTTACACCACGATCACGGCGATGCTCGGGGCGTTATTTGGTATGACCCATCCATCCGTGCGCTGGTTACTACTCTCATTTAGTGTGATCAATGGCTTCATTGATACGATGTTTAACGGTAAACAAAGCAGTGATGCGCTGGAATTACTGAAAAAAACGTTATTGAGCGGCAACTACGGCGTCAAAGAAATCAGTGCATTTCTCGTGTCTCTTTTCGCAGCCAGTATGGTCGGCCAGGCGCAAAACAGTTTGATTTATCAGATGTTAATCAAAGATGTCAGTCTGCCAGCACCTTTACCCACGAAAATAGTGGAATGGCTATGCCAGGTATTTTCCACAGGCGCCATGGCACGGGAAATCGTGAATGAAACCTATTATTTTTATCCATTGGTCGTAGCGCCTTTGAATGCGGCCTCCCGATTTATTCAAGGTCGCAATCAGCGTCCATCGGAATTTGATGTTGAATATGCCCCCGTTGAAGACGGCTGGCTGACTGTGACAGCCGAAGAAGAAGTCGTATTAGAAGAAGTCCCTTTTGATGACAGCGATTATATATTTCTTAATAAAACCCCTCTTCCTGAACCATCTGAACCTGAAAAAGAAAATACTTCCTGCTGGGCGAATCTGTTTTCGCGAGAAAAACCTGTTCCTGCGATTCCAGTAAAGACACCACAAAAAATTCCTACATTAACACAGCCGTAGAGTATATACTTCGATTTCATTTGGCAGACACTTTCAAAGAGCTATCTATGTTTTCAAATCTTTCAGAACGTTTAACACGCGTTATAAAAAACCTGAGCGGCAAAGGCCGTTTGACAGACGAAAATATCGAGGAAACATTACGCGATATTCGTCTGGCTTTATTGGAAGCCGACGTTGCATTACCGGTTGTTAAAGATTTTATTGAACATGTCCGGACAAAAGCGATTGGCATCGAAGTCAAAACCAGTCTTTCCCCCGGACAGACACTGATCAAACTGGTACATGATGAATTAATTTTGTTGATGGGTGCGTTTTCCGATGCATTAAATTTGCAAACACAGCCGCCAGCTGTGATTTTGATGGCTGGGTTGCAAGGTTCGGGTAAAACCACGACGGTTGCAAAATTATCACGCTGGCTGCAACAAACATTGAAAAAATCCGTATTGGTCACCAGCGCCGATATTTATCGTCCGGCTGCGATTACGCAATTGGAAAAATTAGTCCAACAACTGAATAATGACGCCATCCAATTTTTCCCAAGCAAACCCGACCAGGATCCCGTTGATATTGCACGCAATGCCATTCTGGAAGCGAAAGCAAAGGTTTTAGATGTCGTCATCATTGATACTGCAGGCCGTTTGCATATTGACAATGACATGATGGCTGAAATCAAACGGCTGCATGCTGCCATCAATCCCATCGAAACGTTATTTGTTGTCGATAGCATGACCGGCCAGGATGCGGCGAATACGGCAAAAGCTTTTAATGACGCTTTACCGCTCACCGGCGTCATTCTCACTAAAACAGATGGTGATGCGCGCGGCGGCGCAGCGCTCTCCCTTCGACAAATCACCGGTAAACCCATCAAATTTATAGGTGTGGGTGAAAAAATCGATGCGCTTGAACCTTTTTATCCGGATCGTGTGGCTTCCCGCATTCTCGGCATGGGCGACGTTTTAACCCTCGTGGAAGAAGCAGAACGCAATATTGATAAGGCGAAAGCTGAAAAATTCGCTAAAAAAATTCGAAAAGGCAAGCCGTTTGATCTGGAAGATTTTCGCGATCAATTGAAACAGATCGGTAATATGGGCGGTATTATGGGTATTATGAGTAAACTGCCCGGCGTCGGCAATTTACCGCAGGCTGCAAAAGATAAAATCAACGACAAATCGCTGGTCGAAATTGAAGCCATTATCAATTCCATGACCCGCAAAGAACGACGCTTCCCGGATAACATTAATGGATCCTGTAAACGTCGAATTGCGATGGGCTCAGGCACCGATATCCAGGCAGTCAATCGTTTATTAAAACAATTTAAAATGATGCAAAAAATGATGAAGAAATTCAAAGGCGGCGGCTTAATGAAACTCATGCGCGGCATGCCAATGAAATTTCCGGGTGGCGGCGGTGGATTACCCTTTGGTTAAAAGGTAATGCTATTGCATGTCACAAAAAGTCGCGTATAATCCATGGCCTTTAGAGCCAGATAGGCTCTTCATTTAACGTGGAATTTACTAACCTGGATACGAGGAATTGAAATAGAATGGTAGTCATTCGTTTATCCCGAGGCGGCGCAAAAAAACGCCCATTTTATCATGTAGTTGTTGCTGACAAACGTCGTGCACGCGACAGTCGTTACATTGAACGCGTCGGTTACTTTAACCCCATTGCTTCCGGCAAAGACGTACGTTTGCAATTGAATAATGAGCGTGTGCAATATTGGATTTCCCAGGGTGCACAACCTTCTGACCGCGTTCAGCAATTAATTAAAACCTTTGAAAACGACGCAGCAGCAGCGAGCACAGGCAGCGCAGAATAAGCCTTGCCTGGATTGTCTGATATGAGCCAAGTGGATGCTGAGTACATTGTGGTAGGAAAAATTGGTTCAACCTACGGTATCAAAGGTTGGCTGAAAATTTTTTCTTTTACCGAGGTCATCACGGATATTTTTGATTATAACCCTTGGTATATGGAAGACGGCGATGGTTGGAAATGCATCGAAGTCAAAACAGGTCGTGAACAAGGTAAATCATTGGTAGCGCATCTCTCAGGATACAATACCCCTGAAGAAGCCAGAGTGCTCACCGGTAAAAAAATAGCGGTAAGACGCTCACAGTTGGCTGATTTGGCAGAAAATGAATTTTACTGGACCGATCTGGAAGGTTTGATGGTCATTGACCAGCACGGTCACGAACTCGGCAGGATACTCTATCTGCTGGCAACAGGTTCCAATGATGTATTGGTCATTCAACATCAGGGCAAAGAATATGCCGTTCCTTATTTGCCCGGCAAGGTCGTCAAAAACATTGATCTTGCAAAACGGGTGATGCACGTTGATTGGGATTTGATTTAAGTGTGGTTTGGTATTATAACGCTTTTTCCAGAAATGTTTTCCGCATTGGAATACGGTATTACGGGGCGAGCGTTAAAAGAAACACTGATACAGATTCAGTGTTGGAATCCGCGGGATTTCACATTGAATAAACATCGAAATGTCGATGATCGCCCCTACGGCGGTGGTCCTGGCATGGTGATGATGGCACAACCCTTGCAGGATGCGATTCAGGCTGCTAAAAAGGCAGCACCAGAAAAAGCAACGGTGATTCATCTGTCGCCACAGGGTAAACGCTTCGATCAAGAAGCGGCTGACACGATACGGCATACAGAAAACGTGATTCTGGTAGCTGGGCGTTACGAAGGAATCGATGAGCGTTTATTGGAACTGGAAGTGGATGAAGAATGGTCGATTGGTGACTATGTTTTATCCGGTGGTGAATTGGCAGCCATGGCCATTATTGATGCGGTCACACGCCTGATACCGGGTGCATTAGGGCATGAAGATTCTGCAGCCAACGATTCATTAAGCACGGGGTTATTGGAATATCCCCAGTATACGCGTCCGGAATCGATCCATGGACTCAATGTCCCGGAGATACTGATGAATGGGAATCATCAAGCTATCCTGCGCTGGCGATTAAAACAATCGCTCGGAAGAACCTGGCAAAAACGCCCGGATCTTTTGGCAAAAAGGAATTTAACCCCACTCGAGCAAGCCTTACTGGCCGAGTTTAAAAAAGAGAACCCACACAGACAAGGGAATTAGCAAGAAATGTCTGCGGCTTTACCTTTACGATTTTTTTAGAATTGATAATGAGGAAATAACCATGAGCAACATTATTCAGATACTTGAAGCAGAACAAATGCAAAAAGCCAGACCGTTACCGAATTTCGCACCGGGTGATACGGTCATCGTCCAAGTCAAAGTCAAAGAAGGTGAGCGCGTCCGTCTTCAATCATATGAAGGCATTGTCATTGCAAAACGCAACCGTGGACTGAATTCCTCATTTACCGTCCGTAAAATTTCTCATGGTGTCGGCGTTGAACGTGTATTCCAAACCTATAGTCCTATGGTTGACAGCGTTGAATTAAAACGTCGCGGCGATGTACGTCGTGCAAAACTGTATTACATGCGCGAATTGAGTGGTAAAGCCGCCCGTATTAAAGAAAAATTATCGGTGAATAATAAAAATAATAAAGCAGCTGTCGCAGCCGAAACAGACAAGCCTGCTGACAATGCACAAGATAATCATTCAGCTGAGTAACTCTTCTCATCTCTATCCCTCTTGAAAAAATGGCGTTGTTGCGTAAATCACTTTTTATGCAACATCGTCATTGCGAGGAGCGTTTTGTGCGACGTGGCAATCCAGAATGCGACCATTATTTTTGAAATTGGCTACACTCCGGATCGCCACGCCTCCTTCGGAGGCTCGCGATGACGAATGACGCAACAACGCCTGAAAAAATTGGAACGCCTTCCTCCGCAAGAGGAAGGCGTTTAAACCTTTTTAGGTCAATGAGTTCACGCGTAAGATGAGTAAATAAAGTTTTCGTTTGAGCCTTTGTCTGGTAAATTGAGTGCCGAAACTGTAATAAATATTCAATCAGGAAACCCATGGACAGAGAGAGCCTTCCTACCCATCAGATTGCTTTATTGGCGACCGGTGATGAAATCAGCCAGGGCGATATTTTAAATACAAACAGCCAGGAAATCGCCCATCGATTATTCAAAAATGGTATGCGCGTGGGGATGCATATGGTCACATCCGACGCTGTCGCTGAAATTGAACAAGCCATGACTTTTTTATTGGCTTCTCATGATGCACTGATTATCACAGGCGGTTTAGGCCCCACGTCAGACGATCTCACCCGCTTTGCATTAGCGAAAGCCACTCTGCGTTCTTTAATTTTTGACACAACCGTCTGGGATGACATCGTCAAACGCCTGAAACATTTTGGTTACAACACACCCCCGTTATCCAATCGCCAACAGGCATTTTTCCCGGAAGGTGCTACGATTATTCCAAACCCCAACGGCACAGCAGCAGGCTGTCTGCTTGAATATCAAAATAAATTCATCTTCATGCTGCCTGGACCCCCTTCTGAATGTTTACCCATGTTCGAACAAGCCGCATTACCTCTGCTTAAAAAAGCAGGATTTTCACACATTGAATATCATAAAAATTGGTTATTGTTTGGTGTCAGTGAAGGCGAAATTGCTGAAAAACTGGATGCCTTGGCAAAACCGTATGATTGCATGACCGGCTATCGGTTATTTTATCCTTATCTCGAATTCAAAATTCATTCAAACAGTCAGGAAGATTTTGAAAAAGTGGTGCCGCAAATTGAAAACCTGATTCGGCCCGCTATTTTTGGCGATGGCCAAAAAACAGCATCCGAACTATTGCGTGCTTATCTGGAAAAAACAGATTACGTTCTCTGTATCCGTGATTTCGCCACCGGTGGTTTATTAGAATCCACCCTCAAAACGCCTAAAACGTATTCCCATCTGAATTTTATACAAGATAAAAATGAAGTGCCTCAAGTGACCATCAACGGTCTTCAAGAATTTTGGCAGCGCAGTACGGCGACTCAAACCACATTGAAAATCGATTTTAATTTCGATCAACAACAAGCATCGATTGAATCCGTGATTCCTTTGCGCGGACACCGTGTTAAACAGTATGCGGTTGAATTTGTTTGCTGGAAATTAGGGGAAGCATTGCTGAAATTAAAAAATATGAAACTGCGCAATACTGATAATAATTTCAATCAAAATTAAAAGAATAATAATGGTTTCCAGCATACTGGAATGCCGATGTTCGACCTGACTATTTAAAATATCAAATAAATCCTGCAACACATCGAGTTTTTGATTGAGTGACATGACACGACTTGGAATATCCAGAAATTTTTTAGCCAGCATATAATAAGGTTCTAAATTCGGATTTCGCCAAAAAAATTCGGGCGTATCCAAATATTCACTATTGAGATTAATCGAACTTCGCGCAAGAAAGATATCACCCATGCGCTTGAATAAAGCTTTGCGCGATAATGACGTCACACCGCGATTCGCAATTTCTTCTGGCAAATGCCCATTTTTTTTAATTGCAATTTGAATCGCATCTTCAAATGCCTCGAGTTTTATCGCTTGCGCTAACCCATAGGAAATCGCAAGCTTTAATTCCGAATGTTCCGAATCCAGTGTAATCACATCGATTTTGAAACGTTCATGCGCATCAATCGTGGTTTCTTCCCCCAATTTATAACAAAAATGATCGCTTTCAATCCGTTCCAGCGTGTTATGCGAAAATTCTTTGACATATTCCACCCATTTCAATTCCTGGCGTTTATTAAAACCCCAGCAAACAAAGGAGCCATGACTAAAGAAAAAAATATCACCACGTTTTTTATTATTGGAAACATGCAGTACATCGCGGGAAAGGCGCGTCAGATAGCCCTTACGTTTGAAAGCATTGACAAGACCGCGTAAATCATAGCTTTCCGCGGTACAAAAAGAGACACAACGCATGTAGGAACGGGTTTGACTGGTCATAAAATCAGTTTAGAGGAATTAATATGGCGTCGCAAGGCGTGTACGAATAGGCGTCACCCTGAATCGACTCATTTCTTCATACGATCGCCGTGTTTCTGGCTGTAAATCGGGATGGTTTAAATAATAATCCACTAAGGCAAACAATTTTTTGATTTTCGAATCACACAAAGAGGATTGAAAGACATTTTCGATTTTATTATTTTTTTTAAGATAATGCGTTAAATCGTAAACCGTATCAATCATCGATCGTTTATTCTTTTCGAGAATAATCAAACTTTTTTTTGGATGGATGATTAACATTTCCAGGGATAAAACAGCGTGTAATTTATCCTTCAGTTTTGTCTGTTGGACATAGGCCTTCAATGAAAAATTTTTATTCCACAATGTAGGAAGACATCCATTTTTATCAAGTTCTAACTGTTTCGTTTTTTCATCACAGCAATAATCGACATTTAAATTTTTAAGAATGGCATCAATGGATTGTCTGAGGAGTGCCAGGATAAATTTTTTCGGTCCATCGATTTCATCCATTGCCTCCATCGCACGAACAAGATCTTTCACATCATCTTGATCCAAATTCGGTTGATAATTTTTATATTTCATTCGTAATGTCTGATCTGGAAAATAAGCTCTTGTTTTATCTTCAATAGGCGATGGGCCTTCGACATTTTCCAGTGTTTTGTCGATCAACCCGCTTCTCGCCTGATGGCGTATCATTCGTGCCTGATTATATTTTTCCTGCCATTCTTTGATCTGTTGATTTTTTTGTTGCTGAATTTTACAAACAGAATACCCTGTTTTTAACGCATGTAATCCAACGATGCCCATTCCCACACTCCAGGTCACCAGATGAAAAGCGGGAAAAAAAAGTGACGTCACAAAACTGGCGCTGATCGCGCCCAATACGATTGTGCTTTTAAAATGATAATGAAATTGCATTTTATGTTTTTCATTTTTTTTGCTATCTCTATCTGAACAAAGCCATCGAATACCGTGATAAATTGTTTGGGCAAGATGAGAAAGGCATTGTGTTGTGATCGCACCCAAAAAAATAAACGAAATGATATTGGCTGCCAATAATTGTGTTCCAGCATACGCTGACACCAATGCGACTGATGCGGCCACTTTTGCCAGTGTTGTTAATAAACGAATAGCCAGTAAACTTTTTTTTCTGATATTTTTATTTTTTTCACGCTGGTATTTTTTGCAATGAAGATACGTTTTATAAATATCGATGAATGCTATAACGGGAAATAAAATCGTTTGGGTGGTCACCAACAACAGGCTTTGCAGCGTATCCGCGAGGATAAGCCTCAAACTCGGTTCTTTTTCATTTAGAATTTCCTGGTAAACAGGTTCCATTTACACTTAAACCTTGGGAAAAGTGAGTTAACTTAATGATTATACTATCATTTTTTTGGACTTGTGTAACGGATTTTGAGGTTTTTAGCCGAAAAATAAGCTAACTTTATGATTAATAAGGAATATTTCGATGAATCTGAACAGAAGCGTCAACTTCACCTTTATAAATAGGTTGATTCAAGATATTCAACATATAATGTTCCACTACCTTCTCCAGTTTTTCCATTTTTCCAGCATTTATTTTGGTAGCAAAAAGCGATGAAAAAACGTCGCTTCCCAATGCGTCGATTTCAGGTTTCAATTCATCCAAACTATATACATAACGAGGAGTTGTCATAGTACCCACGTTAGCTCTACCTGTGTCAACTAACTCCATCCACCATTGAACGACCTTTAATTTTTTCTCTCGCTTAATTCGTTGATGATCCGTAAACCAGCTTTTAAATGCACCTTCGCCATTGCCATTCCAATCTTTTTGAAGTGATTGTTTTGCATTATAGATAAAATCTAATACCACTTCTTTTTCAAGGCCATTCGCTTTTTCAACTTTCTTAACCAGATCAGACGAAATTTCTTTTTCTAAACTTTTATTATCAATGCCATGTTCTTTTCGTAAACTTTCGTTCAGTGGATAGCAATTTAACCCCTTATAATTTTCATAGGGTTTTGCTTTTATTTCGGCT
>CAZEEF010000046.1:0-11537 GCA_964511095.1 uncultured Coxiellaceae bacterium
TATCAGACCTCTCCACCGCCATTCGAAATTTTAAAACGCTTGAGCGATGGTGCTGGCATCTCAGGTTCTAATGAGGGAGGTTCGTGTGAAAAAATTCCAAACTCATGCAACGGATTGTCATCATTATTATTATCAAAATAAGAAAAATCGGGAGGATTATCGCTTAATTCTCTGCGAGGCAGACTTATTAATGAATAAGAAAAAGAAAAAATCGGTTCACCATTGAGTTGAAAAGGCTGATACATTGGATAAGCGGGAGGTAAATTTTCGTCATTTTGTTGTTCTGGTGATGAAACTGAAGTTGTAGTTAATTTAGATTGTATTTTTTCTCGATATCGAAGAGTTCTTCTACGATTAGCTTTGATGACGGGAATACCATCGTGAGTACCTACAGCTGTATTTTTTCCTGGTTTTATAGAATGCCATTCTTCTGGCGGAACAGTTTCACCCGCTTTATCGCCTTTATCATATACCCAACGATTATCTGATATATTTGTACTTTCAGCCTTGTTTTTTATTTGATTATTTAGAGAAACTGTCTTATTTCTACGAGAAATCTGCACTTCAGGTGGTTCTAGTTCTGTCTCATCGGATTCCATTGTTGATTTATCTTCAGAATGATTCTCGGTTAATTTAACAGGATCATTCATTTTCAATGGCGAAGAATGCTTATTTATTTTCTCGTATTTACTGAGGAGCGCGAAATGGAGCTTATAGTTTTCCTCACTGATTTGATATTGTTGTCCATTCATAATTATTTTTTTTCCACAAAAATATTCCTGTAATTTGAGTCCACCCTGATTCCATAAGGATATGACTTTTTCAGGATCTATTTGTAACGCGCGTTTCAATCGTTCTATCCAGATATTTGCAGACTGTATGAATGCTTTGGTCGTATTATTGGGGTCTTCTACACATGCATTCGAAGGTAATTTGAGTAAGGCCAATATTTTCGGGTCATAGCGCCAATCAGGTTTCAGCTGCTTCATCCATTGTATTAGTATTGTTCGTTTAGTATCTGATGCATCAGGATAAGCTGCTAATACTACTTCGATATCATCGACAGCAACTTTATACTTTTTTAAAAAATCACCACCCAGGTTTGAAGTGAAAATAATGTTGAGAATTTTCGCTTGTTCATCTGTTTTGATTTTTTTAATCAGGTGATAAATTTGATGTGTAAGCAATATTTCTTCTGCGATAGGTTTTAATGATCCTTTTTCTTTTAAAATAGCTTTAAAAATAGCTATACATTCTTCTGTACTGAGTTGGTAATTTTTGCCATCCTTCGCCGTATAGGGTTGGCCAGAAAGATAAGCACGCAATTCATTAGAGCTCGATGTCCATAAAGGTATCAATGATTCACTTTTACGCCCACGCCCAGATGTTAATATTTTGACGAATTGATTTTTCCAACTCTCGGGTAATTTAGCTTGCGTATTATTATTTGAGTTATCAATTTCACGTGTTTTTGTCATTTAATTTAAACTCCATTGGAATGATGGATTCGAATGAATGAAAATAATACGATAACAAACATAAATGGTCAATATATCATCATAATTAATCTTTTTTCTCTGGGAAAATTAAGATAACTATATGAATTTATTGAGAAAACTAATTTTCTGTGTAATGATTTTGCGATTTTTTCAGTCGAAAGTTGGTTAACTATATGATTATTAAAGAAAACTCATGAAACATGTTTATGAAGCGATTCAGAAGTCATGGGCATGATGGATTATTTGATGGATTACTGAGAATACCTGTTTTTGTCTGATTTTGTCGGGGAAGCTTTACTCTGTTTTTCATAAGCGAGATTATTTTCAGGATCGGTTCTTTTAATCGCAGTATTCATTCTGAAAAGAAATCGTAACGAATAGGTACTGCTATTTCGGGTCTCCGAATAAAAAGATTGAGTTGAGCCTTGGGTTTGTACTTTCAAATAGTTTTTTTCTCCGCAAGGAATGGTAAATCCACTCCATTTAAAATGCATGAGTGAGGCGGCTGGTATTTTTCGGAGATCACGTTCTGGAATTTTTTGTTCGTCTTCTACGGGAGAATAGCTATCAATGGAACGATTTTTGTAATATTCCCGTGCCGGGATTTCATCAGGCATTTTTTCATGCGAAGCTCGAATGGCTTCGGCTGACCATAAATAATGATAATCTCGTTGTGTCACAAGAAAATAATATTCGTCGTTTTTATAAATCACGCCCCAGGCTAGCGCATAATGCGCCCCTTTTCCGCCACAGGTACCTGGAAAATTGTTGTCTTGATCTATCGGTAAAACGACATAATGGCCCGCTTGAATAGTCGTTCTGATTGTTTCAACATAATGGGATGAATCGGTCTGAAATGTTTTACATTCATCAAAACCAAAATCGTGTGTTATTTTTTCTAACAAAGTGACATCAAACACTTCGCCTATCTTCGAACCGTATTGTTTGGCCTTTTGTCGCAAAGACACAGGATGGGTATCTACTTGTTCTTTTGTTACCGATTTAATAGGATTTTTTCTGGCGGGAACAGCGCGATCCGGATAAGCCGCTTCGAGCCCTATTGCTACCGAGTAGAATGCACAGGTTTGACCGCGTTGTCGCTGGGCAGCCGGTGGAGTCAGTAATATACATGACTTTCCAAGATCAACTTCGGGAGATAAAACATAGTCGGCCAAACTTTTTTCTGTCACTTTGTCGTCCGCAACGCTTTTTTCTAATACTTTTAAGGGTAAGGATGGCATAGTGGATACAATAGTTTCCCACTTCATTTTTTTTATTAATTCAGGGGGTAAATTTTTTTCAGAAAGAGTAGTGGCTTTTTGGTGATAAAAACGGGCTAGCTCTTTATTTTTTGGTACGCCTCGTCCAAATTGATAACGCAGCGCAAGACGATGAGCATAATAATCAGATTGTGCAGCTTTTTCAAAATTTTTCAAAGCTTCCGCATCATTTTGTAAAACGCCCACACCTTTTTCATAACAACACGCCAGTTTGTATAGCGCATCGACATTTCCCTGGTTTGCTGCTTTCTGATAATAATAAAAGGCTTTATCTGGGTTTTGCGGAAGATCTATGCCATATAAAAACTGATTGGCAATAATATATTGTGATTTTTCATGTCCTTGGTCGGCGGCTAATTTCCTATAATGCGTTGCTTTTGCTGCATCACGTGGAATCATGATGCCTTCATCATAGATACATTCAAGTCTCAGTTGTGCCATTAGCATTCCATTATCTGCGGCACGGGTCAAATACTCGATCGCTTTGATTCCATTCTGCGGAACGCCTAGTCCGATTCGGTAACGAAATCCTACTTGATATTGAGCGTCATTAAATTCTGGGTCTGCATCCGCCGCTAATTTGAAATAATAAAAAGCTAATTCTGGATTCTTTTTATGACATCCTCTTCCTTCGGCATAATTAGCGGCTAAATTATACTGAGCTTGAGCATGTCCTGGAAGGGAATCCGCTGCCTGGTGGTAATAGTGGTTTGCAATGATTAAATCTTGCTTGACACCTGTGCCGGTATCATAACAACATCCCACTTCAAATTGAGCCTGAATATGCCCTTTATCAGCTGCTTTTTTAAAGCATTTAAACCCTTCAACTGGGTCTAATTCAACCCCTATGCCCGACATAAAAGCACAACCTGCAGTGAATAAGTCTTCTTCTGATTTAAACATCCAGTTAACCTGTCATGGATAATTTTCTTACAACGGTCATCTTTTCCTCTGGCGATGCTTCTTCAATGGGAGCAGTCAGTGCATTTTTCAATTCAGTTTTTATTGCATCTGAAGTGTGTTGATTAGCATACCAATAGGCATCATGTTTTTCGTCATCAAGTGTTTTTGGGTCCAAATCAAGACCACGTTTTTTATATAATTTTCGCAAAAAAAGCACTGCTGATATCTGTCCGTTCAGTACCGCCAAATGCAATGCGGTTTTTCCTGTGCTTGAGCGTGCTTCAAGATCAATTCCAGGCAATTGAGCTGCCCAATTTATCCCTGCAATGTTGCCATAATACGCCGCCCGATGCAGCATATTATGTTTATAGTTTGTTAAAGCCGTCACATCAATTCCTGGAATTTGTGCAATACGCTCCAGCGTTATTTGACTACCGTTTTCCATTGCTAGATGTAGTATGTTAAATCCCAAACGTGTGACTGCCGTCAAATCTAATCCAGGTATTTTAGCAACAAAATCGATCGCTTCAATACTGTCCGTGAATGCTGCCCAATGCCCCGCATGGAACCCATCATTTGTTGAAGCTAACAAATCCAGTGTCGGAATCTGAGCCGCCCATTCCATCATGGAAACGCGGCCGCTTTGTATTGCCATATGCAGCAGATTAGACTTGCAATATGTGACTGAGAGAAGATCGAATTCAGGGATTTGAGTCATTCGATGCATAGCCAATACACTACCGCTAAACGCGACCAAGTGTAGAGCGTTTTCGCCCCAATGATTTATTTTTTCTGGATCGATTAATTTCCGCGTTATAGCGTAATCAATTGCTTTTTCTTCCCCACTTAAGCAGAGCAATTCCCATAAACTGTCATATTTTTGTCTATATTTGGAATCGATACGCATCCAGGTCTGATATAAATTGCTGTAGTTAACAATACTACCCGTTTTATGTATTTGAGTTGCCAAGCTGACATCCAGACCGGCTGAAATAAGTTTCCATCGATAATCCACTGTTACATTTTTTTTAAACAAAGAGGAAACCGTAGAGAGTCTACCCAGTTCTTTTTCAGTCAAAAATTGAAAAGTATATTTCATCCATTCAGACGACGGGGTAGGCAATCGTTCGTGGAAAGAATTATCTACATCGGATGGATTGATGCGACATTTCAAAATGGGTTTGCGAGGTTTGAATGATATGAATTTTAGTTTCATTTTAGACCTCTATGTAAATAATTGAGTGAATTGTCAGGTTGAGCTTCTTCTTTGAGAACAGCTGTATCTGTTAATGGATCAGTGAGTGCACTTTTGAGAGCGTCTGTTAAAGATTTCTGTAAGTGCATCTGATCAACGTAAGAGGAAGGACTGTCATTAAACGCATTTTTTCTATCGGGATTTAAATTTAGGTTAAGGCTGATGCTTAATTTTCGCAATAATAACACTGCTTCTGGATTTCTACTGAGTACGGCATAATGAAATATATTGTTTTTATGAGGAAGCGTAAGACTTGTCAAATCCATTCCTGGAAATTCGGCAGCTCGCTTGATAGCTTCAATATTGCCGCTAATAGCTGCATGATGCGCTACATTCCAGTTATCTTTTGTTAAAACTAATGGATCCAGTTCAGGTATGGCAGCAACAATAAGATTCATGGCTTCAACATTACCGCTACAAGCCGCCAAATGCAGAGGATTTTCGTTCGCGCGATTCATTGTCGTTGCATTTATTTTTTCGTGTCGAATGGCGTATTCAACGGCAGTGGTTTCACCACTTAAACAGAGTAATTCCCATAGCGTGTTAATTTTTTGGAGATAGTTAACGAAAACAGATGGCAGGGTAACGTATAGCTTTCTATAATTAGAAATAGTACCTGTTTTAGCAGCCTTATCCAACAAATCCAGATTGAGACCTCTTTTAATTAATCTTTGTTTCCAATGGTGATAACACATGGAGTGCCGGTTGAATAAGGAAGAAACGGCGGATAATTTGACAACGTCGTTATTGTCGAGAAACTGAATTGAATAAGCTTGTAATACGGGTGGTAATTTAGAATAATGATCATTAGCAGGTTTCAGAACTTTTTCTTCCAATAGATCAGCAGATACGACTGCTTGGGAATGAACTTCTTTTGCCATTGAACGAGTCATCATCGCATGAGTTCTTTTTGTGTTTCTACGAGATTGCATATGCTGTATCCATTAATTGAGATAAAAGAAAATTTAAGAATTTTTCATTCCCGTTTTTGATGGTTCAATATAAGTTAATTGCAAGATTGGCTCTTGATGTTCTGGCTGCGATTTGCTCTCAGAATTTCCGAGTAAAAAATATTTTAGCGATTCGGCGATCCCGGCATCTGAACCTGGATGTCTTTCTATTCCATAGAGCTTGCTGATTTTACCCAAATCTCCCCACTTACCCGATGGATGAGTTGTCGTGTCAAAATCGGTATTGTGTAATATCGAATGAATCAACGATTCTGCAGCAGCCAATTTATTTTCTGTAGTATAACCGAAAGTGCTTCGCGAATTCTCAGGATTTGTTAGGAGTTTGCAATAATAGACTTTCGCTGCTGCTAACAATAAGGCTCTATAACAAGGCTGATTTTTATGTACTTTGAGGACGTCCCATGTATATTGCAAATCAGCACTAAATACCCATTGTGTTTGTGGAACGGGATTAGATAGGATTGTATCAATATCGTTATATTTAAAAAAGTGAATGATGGCGATGTTTTTAACAATCGCATGAGCATGCGGATTAAAGGCAGTTTCAGAGGGTAATGCGGATAATAAACTGATTAATATAGTGATTTGAGCTGCCGATTTTTCTTTATCGAGTCTGTAGCCTGGAGGTAATTTTTCTTGTTCGGGCCAGTAGTTTGTTAAAAAATAAATAATATTATCTATACTTGATAAATCATATTTTAAATCTTTTTCTGCTGTCTGATAAGGAATAGAAACCAACTGGGTGAGTAGTGCATTGAGTTGTACCGGATCGCTGATTGCTTTAGGCAAATCAACATAACTTAAAAAAATGGACCATGGACGTGTATCTCTTGTCAGATAATTTCTTGTTTCATACGATGGATCTCTAATGGCTTTTAAAATAATACCGATACTTTCACCATCATTGATTTCTGATTTTAACCAGTTATCATCTCCATTAAGAAAACTCAGAAATTCCTGTACACAAGAATCCATAAATCTTCCCTTGATAGAGATAGCCGAAGCTAAATAACTGGCACTTCGATACCAAATTCTTCTTAACCAATCTTGACCGAGATACTGCAATAAGGAAGTAATATTCAACCTGTCATGATTATAGGGATCTCTAGGTGAAGAACTATATAATAGTTGAATAAAATTATCTGATTTTAAGCAAAATTCTCTCAGCCAACCATGACCCAAGCAAGTATCTAAAGCATTCTGCCATTCAGTTTCCATGGCACGCAAAAAACGTGCCAGATGAGACGAATTATTTAATGCGGGTAATTCTCTTAACCATGTCCCATCCAATAATTTTAATTCTTCATAGCATTTCGTATCGATAAAGATCGAAATCAAAGGATCTATTGATTCTGTGATTCTGATAGCATCCTGCAGTTTTTCTTTATTTGTGATGACATGCTGTTGTAATTCTTTTTGTTCATTGCGCCTTAATAACTGTTTAAACGTGTCAGAGAAGTCACCGATATAATCCCGAGCTTCATCCAAAGATTTAAAAAAACGCCATTCTGTTTTTTCAGTATGAGCGGCGTCAGCCATCGGCTGGATACGTAATCTTTTGTAAGCATCATGGAGAGTTTGAAATTCAGTCCGGGTTTCTTGATTGTTTTTATCGGGATGTACTTTTTTTGCTCTTTCATGATAGGCTGCCGTAATTTGTTCTTGTGTGGCATCTTGACCTAAATTTAACAGTGCCAAATCGTTTAATCTGTCTTGCATAAATTGATTTCCTTCCAAATTTAATATCACTGGTGCTGCGATTCTGTGTCATCGCGAAAATAATACATTTGTTGGATTAAAGCAATCTGTGCCATTTCTGAGCGGAAGAGAGAGTTATAAATAAAATTTGTAAATTTTTTTAAAATTGGGCAGAATCCAAACGTTAAAAATTTACAATATATAAAGGATTTGAAAATATGTTAAGACAACTACCTCGGTTGATTTCTGCTCAAAAAATTCCAGGATCTTCTGCTTTTTGTTTACGTTCTTTTTCAACGCATCATATTCCATTACAGCATCTTTATCGACAAATGCATTTTAACCCTAGCAGTAATAGTAATGAGATGGTCAATTTTTTAGAATTTTTAACTCAAACGCGCACGGAAGAAAACATTCGTCATTTTATTTCCCGGGTCGGTTCTGAGAATATCAATGCAGTAATTCAACCGATGAAACAATCTGATCTCAAAAATATATCGTCACTGGCTTTATCTAAATTTCTAGAAACAGTGGAAGGTAATTCTTTTAGAACTCTTTATAAATCACCCGAGGATTTGATTCTGTTTTATAACACAGTAGGTTTTGAAGCGTTCAAGCATAATTTTCCTCCGTCTTTATTTTCAGAAATAATCACTGACAAAAATGCATTAACAAAAGTAATGACTGCATTAAGAGGCTCAGACAAAGACAAATTGATTGAAAGCATGGGTATAACAACGATCAAAGAAATAGTATTAAAAGATGAAGATAAAGAAAATATCACGCCTGTTTTAGAATGGCTAAGGCAACAATTTTCTCCCATGATGCTGGGAGAATATAAAAATGGCAAAAAATCTATGTTTAGTTGGATAACAGGAGAGGATTCAACGAGTAATCAATGTCCGATAGATGTAAGTCTTTTAATACCGATGATCGATAATTTTGAACATTTAAAACAAGTATTCGCGTTTTTTGACGGTAAAGAAGCGATGGTGGTTGGTTTAACGCGTCAAATAGAAAAATATATAGCCACTATTTTTGATTTTGACGATTTTTCTAAGTTGCTCAAAGAAGAAAAAGCTATTTCTGCATTCAATAAAATCTTTAACAGTTGTAAATTTAAAGAAGTAATTATTGAAACAATGAAAAAAGTTCCAGAGGTAGATTATTGTGAATATGTATCATGGTTGCCGAAGCGATTTGCAGAGTTTGAAGATTTTCAATTATTTGAAAATTTGAAAAGGGAAGCTATTTGTCCCGCCTCATTTCGAATAGGAGGTTAGCAAGTAGGTTTTGTTACAATTAAAGGGTGTCACACATGACACCCTTGTTTATTCACTTATAGATGAGTTATTCACACTACAATACGCAGCATAAGGAAATGAATCAATGAATACTAGAAAAGAAGAGGTTGAGTCAAAATCTGTGAAACCGTTACGCGAAGAAATAAAATATGAGTATTTTACAGATGATAATCCAACAAAACGCCATGCTATGGCAATCTCATTTATTGTTAATTTTAAAAAAGATTTAGATGCGTTAAATAACTCTTTTTATCATGGAAAAATATCTGAGGAAGAGGTAAAAAATTATGTTAAAAATAATAAAAAACAATTTCAGGAAGCGGTTAGCATTTCTGCATCCATTGATTCTTTAATCGATATTTTTCTTAAGGTAGATAATGTTGAGTTATTACTATTATTAGATGCAAACTGGTTAAAAGAATTACCTGTATTTAATCATTCCTTTACCTTGGGGCGTTTTCTCTATGAGCTCAATCCTGAATATTGGAATCTCTTATTGGATGATTTCTTAGGTTCGTGGTTTAAGAATTTTTGTTTGGATATCGATAACTTGGCTGATTTATTGAAGACGTTACCTACCCCTGAAAAATTTACGCAAGAAACGGATGTGACGTTGAAAACGTTGTTGAATTATTTGGGCCAATCCTGGTTAAGAGAAAATTGTTTTTATAATACGACTGAATTAGCGTATTTATTTCAACGATTTAATTCGACGTATCGAATGCAACCTGTTTTGGAATTTTTGGATGGGGAACACAGGTGGCTTGACACGATAATGGATGGTGCAGGTTTGGGCCACATTCTGAAAAGTTTCAATATGCAAGGTACGTTACCTTCTGTTTATGTTTTAAATTGTTGGAAGGTGCTTTTAAACTTTGTTAATCTGGAATCTATTATTCAAAACCCAATCCAGTTAAATGCCTTACTGACGCATTTGGTTTGTATACCATACATCCTGAACCCTGAATTTAAAAGTGAGAATAAAAAATATAATCAATTGAGTACTGATAATATTGAATTATTTTTAACGAACTACACACAGAATTTTTTAAATCATCATCGTTTTACCAGTATTATGCAATTAATTGAAGAGTTATTAGAATTATCGTGTTCAATGGAATCTAATACATCCTCTTATGCTGTTATTAAAAACATTGGAATTATTCGTTCGTTTAGTCATAAAGAAATGTATGAAATTGTATTTGTGAGTCGAGTTCAAAATCATCAAATGGACTATTTTACTGAAATGACAAATACTGTAAAGGAAACATTGTCTCACATGAATCTTTATAAAAATAAGCCTTACTATAAAGCATTGTTATTAGCCGTAGCAAAAGGGTATTATCACAAAAGAGAACAGGAACCCGAAAATACAGGATATTTCGATTATACAAAAAAAGATATATTAGCGAGTACAGAATCATTAATCCAGTCGATCATTGTAGACGAACCTGTTGATAGGAAAAATTTTCCAGCGATCGGATGGGGTGATTTGGGTGAAATTAGCAGGCTCTATACGGGTGATTCTGGCATCAAGGCTACTTTCAAATATTATTTATTGGGGAATTTGGTGCCGCAACCATCTCAACAAACGTTAGTTGAAGAAGAGGCACCGCAATTGACTGATATAGATAAAGAGTCGCCTAAGGTTTCTGGGCCTTAGTGTTGGAATGTGGAATAAAATTTGGATCGGAATCTTCACCTATGCGTCATCCCGCGCAGCTTTTGGCGCGGGATGACGCAAGGATGGAGACGAGTCTTGAGCTTGAAATTTAGTTACCCTAAAATTGAATGTTGATTAGGCACCCGTTGATATTGTTTTTCTATTTAACCCAAGCTTTTTTGTACGCTAGGACTGTTCGGTGTATTTATTTCTATAAACATTCCCTTTCTACAAATGAATTTTGCTTCGCTGAAAATCACACCCGCTTTGCTTGCTGTGACCGTATAGGGTATGTCACTCGGTTCCAGATTTGCAAATACAACATCGCCAGCCTCTGATGTTTTTGTTAAGCCTTTAGTAAACGGATTGATATTATTTTTGAAAGGACCATTTTTGAAAATATCAAGATAATAAGGTTGTTCAGAGGTTGTAGGAGTTAATACAATGGTTGAATCGGGTTCGCCTTGAGGTAAATCATCCAATGTTTTGTTATAACCGCTAATCATGGTGAACACATGACACTTTGATTCATCAATGAATTTTCCCATCACCAGTGCAATAAAAAGAAAGGTTGGTTGATCAAACATTTCAATTCCGATGGAATGATGTGGGCCCGACAAACCTTCAACAGGGACGGTGAATGTCGCTGTTTGAATGGTTCTGAATCCTGGTGATTTTGCAACTAAAGTAAAAGATTTTCCAACCGGCCAATTAAAAATAAATTTACCATTATCATCACTTTTAAAAGTTTCTCCTGTTTCTAAAATAGTGATATCTACGTTGGCGACGGGTTTTCGTGATGCTAAGACCTTTTCTGTATCGCCCATGACAGTTGCCATTTGACTTTCCGCACTGACTAGCGATGAAAATAAAATAACAGAAAAAAACGCTGACAATTTACCCATTTTTTTGATATATCGCATGATGATCTCCTTGAATAGATGTCGGCAAGGTTAATGGATTT
>CAZEEF010000047.1:0-11394 GCA_964511095.1 uncultured Coxiellaceae bacterium
TTCTTACAAAATTATTTTTTTAAACCCAAAACGGAATCGGTATGACATTACTTATCGATGCGATAGAAAATGGCCAGTATGTCGGAAAACAATCGACATACTGGAGATTTAAATCACATTCTTAATGAATCCCCGAACGTTCTCCACCGCCACACGCCAATTCAACCGACTCTGATATTCATTAAACGCCGACAAAGCCAATTCTTCATACAACGAATAATCCTGCATCAATTTCATGATGTAATCACAATAGCGTTCAGGCGCTGCATCCAATGCAAATGTCATCCCATTGATATTATCTTTTACCACGGTCGAAATGCCGCCAATATAGGACGTCAAACAGGGCAGGCCAAACGCGTTCGCTTCGCAAAATACAATGCCATACGCTTCCGCGCGTGAGGGTACAAAAAGAAAATGGGATTCACGCAATAATCGCGAAATTTTTTCAATGCCATCCGGTGTGCGTTTTGAAATAAAGCCATGACAATGCACATAGGAAGGAATGTCTATGTTTTCAGGCGGATGACAACCCACAAAATGTAATTCAACGGATTGGCCCGCTTCATGTAAGGCTTTTGTTACTTTAAAAACAATATCACCGCCTTTTCGATGCCAGTGTTTTCCTAAAAATAATAATTTCAGTGTCTCGCGCGAACGCGATTTTAACATCACGCGAATATCCTCTGGCGTGTGGGAGCAATGCAGGTTGGCGCCAAATGGAACGACTTTGACTTTTTCTTTCGATACACCGTAAATTTCCAGTGCCGTACGTGCCGCCCAATCGGAAGAAAAAATAGCGAGACGGCAGCGGGAGAGACATTCATTTGTGATGATATTGCCTTGTTTGATGGATTCGGCAGAATGATTGGAAAATCCGGGGTAAAATCCTAATAATCCCGCGTAAAGCGCATCTGTCCATAATACCAAAGGTTGTTTGCAATCCAGATAGCAGACAGGATTGATTTGCGGAGCAATGACCGCATCGGATTTTAACTGTTTTAATTGTAGCGCCACCTGTTTCGAATAAAATGTCGCAGCATGGATATTAAAACGCGGACTTTCACGTTGTCCTGCCGTGATTTTTTTCCAGTATTGTTTCAGTTTGAAAAAAGGCGGTAATTGGCGCGAAAGATCGCCTATATAATCGATGGTTTCGCCTTGTTCTGCAAAAGCGTTTGACATGTAATAGGGGGTACCTGACCAATTCATCACATCTTTTGCATCGAAGGTGGTTGCATAGGCGAGTTTCATACGGTTATCAATCCTAATCCAATAAAGCATTCCATTCAGCAGAGGAGTATAGATTTTTAGGCTTTCCCTGAGCAAGTCCTTTGAGAGCAGAATCGAGAAGAGAATCGGTGTTTTTTTGCACTTATTTATGGTACGATTCGCCGTCGAAATGAACCGGTTTGGAATGAAATATGAAAGTAATCAAGGCAGTGTTTCCCGTAGCAGGCTTAGGTACCCGGTTTTTGCCAGCGACGAAAGCCAATCCCAAAGAAATGATGCCAATCGTCGATAAGCCTTTGATTCAATATGCGGTTGAAGAAGCGGTCGCAGCCGGTATCAAAGAGCTCATTTTCGTGACTAGCAGTAGTAAACGCGCTATTGAAGATCATTTTGACTCAAATTATGAGCTCGAATCCAGCCTGATCGAACGCGGTAAATTCGAATTACTCGACATTGTTCGTGATATTTTGCCCGAAGGCGTTTCGTGTGCCTATATCCGGCAAAAGTCGCCGCAAGGCTTGGGTCATGCTGTCTTGTGTGCGCGTCAGTTGGTGATGAATGAACCTTTTGCCGTGTTATTGGCAGATGACTTGATTGATGGCGGTAGCCTGCCTTGCATGCGTCAAATGGTGGAAGCCTACCAGGAGACGCAGTCCAGTATTGTAGCCGTGCAAAAAATTCCCCGCTCAGAAACCAAAAAATACGGTGTTGTCGAATTGCCCGCAGCCGCTAAAACACTCACTGCTATTCGGGGTATCATAGAAAAACCGGATCCTGATCAGGCACCTTCCAATCTGGGTGTCGTCGGTCGTTATATTTTGTCTCCCCGTATTTTTTCTCATCTGGAAACCATTTCACGGGGATCGGGTGGCGAAATTCAATTAACCGATGCCATTGCCGGATTATTGCAGGATGAAGCGGTATACGCTTTTCAATTTAGCGGTAAACGTTACGATTGCGGTAACAAATTGGGATATCTTGAAGCGACGATGGCATATGCACTCAAACATCCCGAAATATCTGACGATTTTAAACGCTCTTTGCGAGAATTGGTCGAATGCATGGCGTAATGCAAAAGCGGTTGACGATTTATAGTATCGCTGCATTGTTCAGCATCCTTTTATCTATTTGGGCTGTGCTGAAAACAGTTGTCATCAATCCGGATGCGATTTGTTATTTGTATAGCGCGCAAGCGATGGAAAAAGGATTAACGATTGCGTCACATTTATGTGAACAGGCTAAGTGGCCGTTTTATTCCGTTTTAATTTTTGGTTTCACGGAGCTGACCCATTTTTCTTCTATTCATGCGGCCTATGTGCTCGATGGCTTTTTTTCGCTGGTGACGGTGATTGCATTTATCGCGATTGTTGATTCATTCACAAAAAGAGTTCAGATTGTTGCGCTTTCCGCTTGCGTTATTTTACTCGCGCACGACTTTAACGGGCTTCGTGTTGAAATCATTCGCGATCACGGTTTCTGGGCATTTTATTTAGTATCCTTATTTTTTGCGCTGCGTTATTTGACTCAAAAAGGGAATGGCTCCTGGTTTAATGCATTGCTTTGGAGTATGAGTTTGATTGTTGCGACGCTGTTTCGAATTGAAGGCGCCGTGTTTTTATTAGTATTTCCTTTGGCTGCATTTTTTGATACGCGACAAACGATTATTCAGAAAATCAAAACATTTTTTCAGTTAAATACACTGACGCTATTCGTGGGTTTTGCATTATGTGTTTGGCTAATGCTTCATCCCACGCAGTCACTTGGACGATTGACAGAAATACAATTTCAACTACAGCATGGCATGATTGAATTGATACAGTCTTTTCATCAAACAGCGAATGCATTGGGTGCGCATGTGCTGAATGGGTTTTCAGCGCGAGATGCTGATTGGATTGCGATTGGCATGTTAGTCGTTTGGTATGTATTCATTGTGATATCGAATGTTTCACCCATTTATGCGATATTAATTATGTATGCCTGGATTAAAAAATCGGCTCGTTTGACACATGAAACACAATGGGTTTTGTGGACTTATATTTTAATTAATAGTTTAATCACTTTTATTTTTTTCGTAGATAACCTCTTTCTTGCGAAACGCTATTTGATGGCTTTATCGTTAGTTTTAATGCTGTGGGTACCGTTTGCACTGGATCATTTAATTGTACAAAAACGTAAATGGCTCCTGTTTTTGTCTATTTTATTGATTGTCATTTATGGATTAGGCGGCATTTTTGATTTTGGCCACTCCAAAAAATATATTCGTGAAGGCGGTGACTGGTTAGCATTACATGTTTCGCCGGAACAAAAAATTTATAGCAATGATTATCAATTATTATATTATTCGAACCATGTTGGCGATTCGATTTTTTCTGTGGGTAAAAAATTTGAAGATTTGAAAAGTATTTCAAATGGAAAATGGCGGCAATATGATTATATTGCATTGCGCGTCAGTCAAAATGAATTAAAAAATAATGCGATCGTGCGTGAAATAAAATTAACGCCGATCGTGATTTATCAAAATGATCGAAACGATCAAGTGCGAATTTATGAAATACATCCTAAAAAAACAAAGCGTCAGGCAGTGGAGAATTAAGCGGTGAATATAACAGTCATAGGGGCAGGCTATGTTGGATTGGTCACAGGAACCTGTTTTGCGGAATTAGGTAATCATGTGACGTGCGTTGATATCAATCAGAAAAAAATTGCCAATTTAAAAAAAGGTATTTTGCCGATTTATGAACCCGGGCTTGACACGCTGGTTGCATCCAATTTGACAGAAGGTCGGTTGCATTTTGTGACATCGCTTGATGAATTAACTGTCGAACCGAACGTGATTTTTATTGCCGTTGGAACGCCGAGTGATAAAGATGGTTCGGCGGATATGCAATATGTGTTGGAGGCAGCAAAAAATATTGGTGCGACGATTAAAAGTTATTGTGTGATTGTGGATAAATCAACCGTACCGGTGGGTGTGGCAGATCAAGTGAAACAGATGATTCAGGAAGGCTTAAAAAAACGTGGTGTGAATGCCAAATTTGATGTGGTCAGTAATCCGGAATTTTTAAGAGAAGGGGCGGCGATTGATGATTTTATGCGGCCGGATCGTATTATTATTGGTTTAAGTTCCAAAAAAGCGAAATCCATTATGTTGGACCTTTACACGCCTATTTTGCGTCATCCTGAAAAAATGTATTTCATGAATGTGAAAGATGCAGAAATGACAAAATATGTTGCGAATGCGATGCTTGCGACGAAAATTTCGTTTATGAATGAAATGTCGGTATTGTGTGATCGAATGGGTGTCGATGTTGAAAATGTTCGTTTGGGCATTGGTTCGGATTCACGTATTGGTAATGCATTTATTTATCCGGGTTGTGGTTATGGCGGTTCGTGTTTTCCAAAAGATGTGAAAGCACTCGTCAAAATGGCTGAAATGAATGGTGTTGATCCGTTAGTGTTACGTGCGGTTGAAGAAAGAAATTTTCAGCAAAAACATGTTTTACCGCACAAAATATTTAAAAAATTTGGTAAAGATTTATCGAATAAAAAAATTGCCGTGTGGGGTTTGTCATTTAAACCGGGCACAGATGATATGCGAGAAGCTTCATCGATTGTTTTGCTAGAAAATTTAATTTCACACGGCGCCTCTGTGCAAGCGTACGATCCTGTCGCGATGCCGGTCGCAGAAACGTTGTTTCCGAAAGAATGGTTTGAATCGAAAAAATTACGTCTGGTTGAAAATCAGTATGATGCCTTAAATGACGCGAATGCATTGGTGTTAGTCACAGAATGGAAACCGTTTTGTTATCCGGATTTGACAGTCATGAAAAGGTTGATGCAGCAGCATGTGATTTTTGATGGGCGTAATCAATATGATCCAAAGCAAATGAAAGAAGCGGAATTTGATTATTATGGCATAGGGCGCGCATAGCGAAAATTACGAGTATAATCAATAAGATAGCTTAATTTTAGCTAAAAAAACCACGAAACTCTTACACTCGGAATAAAAATATTTAGTATAATCAATAGGTTAACTTAAAAATCCCAGGAAAAACAGAGCAACTTCCAAAGGACCTGGCACCCCGCTTCCATTTGACAGGCCGTCATTTAAGTATTACGATTAAAGTAGCTACATTTTGAAGCTACAAGGGGTTTATGATGCATTCAGCTAAAATGGTTGGTAAACGTGAATTTATTCAACATACCAGCAAATATCTTAAATGGGTCGAAGAGGGGAAGGAATTGATCATTACACATCATAACAAACCCGATTTCGTACTATCGAAAGTGAAAGTAATGACCTTCAAACAAATGCGTGGTTTTGCTGATGTTAAAATTTTGGGTGATATCAATGAACCCATTTTGCCGGGATATGATGAATGGTAGTGTTAGATACGTGTGCTGTGATTGAAGCTTGCAAAAAATCGCCGACTTTTTCATTGAAAACGGTTAAACAAATGGAAGCAGGTGCCTACTTGTTATCGATTTCATTTGCTGAAATTGCCTGTAAAATGAAGCTGGGTAAACTGGAAATGAGTATTTCGCCCCGAATGCTCTACAATGAATTTCGTCAAATCAAAAACATAGAAATAATTGATATTGGTATTGATGAATGGTTGGACTCTATTGAACTCGAATGGAATGAAAATAAAGATCCAGCTGATCGCATCATTACAGCATTTGCCGCAAAAACACAGGCTACTATTGTAACGAGCGATAAAAGAATAAAACTTTTTTATAAAAAAGTCATTTGGTAGTATGTTCAAAACAATTAGGGCCTGTCGTCAATTAACCCCACCTCACGTTGTCCAGCGCCGCGGGTAGGGTTAATTGACGACACACCCTAATTTCCTTTAAATCTTTTTTGTTCAACATCTTGATGCGGTTGTATTGAGCTTATGATTTTCTCTATTGTTAATAAAACATTACGGATGTCTTCATTTAAGTTCTTGGTTCGTGTAATGCGCACCACTAAATGAGAGAGCGTTGTAATATCTTGATTTCCGTAAAAACGTTTCACGCTGTCGGCTATATCGTCAATTGCCATTCGATCGGAGAGATTATAGCGAGACTTTGCTTTTTGTAACATGTTTATCTTTCTGCCTAGTAATTCTTCTAAAGTTGTCTCTTGTTGTGGTGTGGTTTGTGAATTAAACAGGTTAAATCGGGAAGGGCCTGGCGGCGCGCTATGAGAAGTTGAGCTTGAGCCCAGATCGATCGCCTTTGGTGATTCTTTTGTTTCTGTGATAGAGAATGAACTGGATCCTCGATCGACCTGTTTTGGTGCTTTTCCAGGGATGAGACTGGGTACAACTTCCGTAGTGACATAACTTGCAATGATCGCTTGAATATCATAGGGAAATTCATTATTTGATGACACTCTCGCTTCGCGCAGTGTTGGAGTATTCATTGCACTATTGATTGCATCAGTGAGTGGCCGAGTAGAAACGGCGTCTAAACGTTCCTGTTCAGTCCAGGGTCTATCAAAGCACCATCCGGCATCTTTATCATAATAGAGACCATCTTGTAAATTTCTGGCGCATTTTCTGGCGAAACTGAGGCTGTTGAAATAAATAAGATGACCACGTGGATTCAACACGGTACCTTCATCAGCGAATCCAAAATAGGTGATTCCTTTTTGAAAAATGACCTCTGGGGGATGACCGTCTATAACATAAAAAACATAGTTATCTTCTTGAGTAAAAGAGTAATGTGAATTGCCGAAATCACGTTTAGATTCGGAAAAATTATCTCTCACAGCGCGTACCCAAGTGGAAGGAATACTTGCTTTACTACAACGACCAAATGGAGAGTCCCAATTTCTTGGCTTGAGGAGCTGTATTGCTGGGTTCAGAACCAGTTTTCCAGGGCGATGATCCCCTTCGTCTTTATAACCAAACCATCTTTTTTCCATTTGATCGAAAAAGTTTTTTGGAATAGTAACTTCATAAACTTTAAGATCAACAAAATAGGTTAATGCTTTTATTTCTTTATTGATGGCATCCTGATGCTGTAAAAAATGAAGTATTTTATCTAACGGACTGCTGGTTAAAAAATATTTAGCATGCCAATTTGGGTATGGAAGTTTCCTGATTTTATTTAACGTATTTTCTAATATCCTTTGCAGTGATTTTATATACGCTATTGCTAATGTGTTATCCATTGCATGAGTCATATCTTGATGGATTATTTTTTTAATGGTTTGTTGAGCCAGCATTTCAATTTCCAAATTCGCCATTTGCAACCATTGAATTTCTGGCAACTCTCTGATTTTTCCAGTGGGAAATCTACCATCTTTATCCGAATCAGACGCGCTTAAACTTCTTTGCAATTTCTTTCCACGATCCGTCAGGATTAATTCATGACAGAAATGAAGTAGCTGATACTCCAGTTTCACTTTCCATTTTTTCACCATTTCAATTTGAGAGTCAAAAGTGCGAATTGCAGATTCTATTGGGAGCTTCATTTCTTCATTTTCTGAATGATAGAAAAGATGGTTAACATAAAAATCCATGATATTCGGATAATCAGAAGGCGACAGTATAGTTTTATGTTCAGGCAGGTTGGTTGGTGGAGGTGTCACTTTTATTTCTGAATGAGCAGAAGGATCAAGGAGTTGATAAACCTCGGGCTCGGCAAGGTGATTTAATCGTTGTATTTCTTCATCGAATAAACTGTGATTCTTTAAAAATTGAAGTATCTGATTTAGATACTGATATCTCTCAAATTCTCCGCGTTTTGGAGGTTCGATTCCTTGAAATGCTCTCTCCAATGCAGTTTGTAGTGATAATAAATACAGGGTTAATGTTGTATTATCTTGCCCATTTTTATCATGAATTTGCTTTATCGCAGATTGAGCTTGCAGTTCAATTTCCAAATTCGCCAGTTGCAACCATGAAATTTCAGGATAATCTCGGACTCGGTTATCTGGAAATCTCTTGTCGTACTCGGCATCACTTATTGTTATCAATTTACTACAGAAAATAATGAGTTTTTGTTGCAGCTCTACTTTCCATTTCATCACCATGTGGATTTGAGATTCAATACTCAAATAATTAGTATTTCGTGAGGTTTGCATAAGAGTAGGGCAGCCATCAATAACATAGTATATTAATTATAGCATATTCGTTTAATTGATTAATTATTATTCTGACTTGTATAGCGTTTTGATTAAATGGCTATTTTTATCAACCCATAACTTTGTTGCACCCGCCACCGCCGCCGGCACAATGAAAAAATTCAACACCGGAATCATCGTGATGACTAAAACACCCACCCCAAAGCTTAACGATAACAGACGGTTTTGCCATACCCAGACATGAACGTCACTCAAAGGAATTTGATGATTGTCCGTGGGATAATCCAGGTATTGTAATGTCATAAACCAGGCATTAAAACCAAACCACAGTAATGCAGCCACCAGTTGAATCACAGGTATAAAAAAGAAAATGAATAACACCAGGGCGCGTGGAAGATAATAACCGATTAAAGAAAATTGCCGTGCCAAAATACGGGGTGTATCTTTCACATTTTCCAGAAAGGTTTTTTGTGCGGTGATTTTTCCTGTTAAATAAAATTCGACTTTTTCTGCGAGAAAACTATTGAAAGGGGCGGAAATCAGATTGGCAATCACGACAAAAGTATTAATAAATACGAGCATCAATCCGGTCAAAAAAGTGATCCATAAAAGATTATCTAACCATTGTAACCAACTCGGTAAATAACGTATGAGCCAATGATCAAATTCACTAAACCAATGACGTGCTATTAAAAAAAATCCGATAAATAAAAGGATATTGAGGGTCAATGGAATAATGACATAACGTTTTAAGCCGGGTTTATTCAGTAACTTAAAACCTTCTATCAAGTAATGTAAACCGTTTCGGGATAATGGATTCATAGAGAGACAAGGTACCTAACACGGACTGATTTTTCAATAGGTTAGCTGATCAAAAATTGCCTGTTTAAATTGGAGTAGAATAAGATGTTAAAGACTAAAAAACGTACACATGTATTAATGAGGAGGATTTATGTGGTTAAGTCAATTACGATGGCCTGCGTTATTCCTGGCCTCTATTACATTAGCAGCTTGTGTGAGTAACCCGCCTCGTGGAGAACGAGTCGTCATTGTAAAACCCGTGCCTAGCAATGTCGTGATTGTACCCGCTAAATATGTCGGTTGCACGACTGTTCCAGGCAGATGGATTTACAGTACATGGATACCAGAACATCGCGTTTGTTATTATACGGGTGGTCCGGGTAATGTGAAAAGAGTGACGTGGGTCGATGGGTATTTGATATGTACCAAGTATTCGCATAGAACAGGACACTGCAAACATTGGAGTAGACATTATGCAGCCTGGTACGATGGTGTAGTGGCTTATTGATAAGGCCGTAGGGTGGGCACGCTTCGCGTAACAGAGATGGGCAAAGCGAAGCGTGCCCACCGGAGCCCGTAGCCAACATTTTTATTTACCGCGTTTTTTGATCTGCACGTTTGGTCGATTCTTTAAACGGTTTTTGAGTGTTAACCGCGGCGGCTGCCACACTGGCATTGATAATGCCTTTTTTCACTAACTGCTGCAAATATTGTTCCAACGAAAACATCCCCTTGTCACTACTCGTTTGAATAGCCGATTCCATATGCGCAGGCATATCCTGTCGAATATAATGTCGAATGGGCGGGGTTGTTAACATTAATTCAAATCCGGCAATGCGACCGCCTGTGATTTTCTTTAATAACGTCTGACAAATAACTGCCTGTAATGTTTCCGATAACAATGTTCTCACCCGATTCTTTTCTTCATTGGGAAAAACATCAGCAAAACGGCTGACCGCAATGGAGGCAGAACTCGCATGTAATGTCGCTAATACCAAATGTCCTGTTTCCGCCGCCGTTAGCGCCAATCGCATGGTTTCCAAATCACGCAACTCACCAATCAAAATAACGTTTGGATCCTGTCTTAACGATGCGCGTAAGGCACTGGCGAAATCAGGCGTATCTCGTCCAACTTGTAATTGATTAAAAATACTTTTTTTGGGGGGATGAATAAATTCAATTGGATCTTCGATCGTAATGATATTGCACGCACGAAAGGAATTAATGTAATCAATCATGGCTGCAAGCGTGGTACTTTTTCCCGATCCAGTGGCGCCTGTTACTAAAATCAAACCATAGGGCATGGCGAGTAATTGTTTCAAAATAGGCGGTAATCCCAGTTGATCAAAATCAGGAACGTTTTCTGGAACGATACGAAATACCGCGGCAATCCCATGTAATTGATGAAAAATACTCGCCCTGAAATGACCGATATGATCGAATGACAGTGCCGTCTCACAAACCAGTTCTTTGTCGAAAAGCTGTTTTTGTTCTTCTGTCATGACGCTAAGAATAAGCCGTCGGGTTTCTTCGGACGTGAGTGCAGGCATCTCTTTGACAGGCGTCAATACGCCGTCGATGCGAAGTAACGGGGGTGATCCTGGCAAAATATGCAAATCGGATGCTAATCGTTCGACGCTCTGTTGTAATAAGCTCTCTATTTGCATGTTTTTTTCCTCTCAATGGAATAATTATAGCAATTCAGCATGGATTGATGAAGGCAAAAAAGATTATGATAGGACCTTAAGAATTTTATTTGGGAGACATTATGAGACAGGGAATCAAATTATCAGCGATTGCAATGTTAAGTACAGGATTACTTTGTGGAAATGTTTATGCGGTTGAAGGTGCTTCGACACCGACGACTACACAGTCATCAGCTGTGAATAACCAAGCTGCTAGCGCCGCATTTTTGGCTGAAAACCAGAAAAAACCCGGCGTTGTGACATTGGCTAACGGGTTGCAGTACAAAGAAATCACACCAGGCACAGGAGCGTATCCAACCGACGATGATACAGTCGTCGTAGAATATGTCGGTACATTGATTGATGGAACCAAGTTTGATAGTTCCTATGATCGTGGCCAGCCGGCGACGTTTCCCGTGGCAGCGGTGATTCCAGGTTGGACTCAGGCATTAAAACTCATGAAACCGGGTGCGACATGGGAATTATATATACCCGCCGCGTTGGCTTATGGCGAACAGGGTGTTCCAGGCAATCCAGGTCAACCTCCTGTCATTGGACCAAATCAAGCGCTGATTTTTAAGGTGCATTTGGTGAGTGTGA
>CAZEEF010000048.1:0-11318 GCA_964511095.1 uncultured Coxiellaceae bacterium
GTTTACCTTCTTTATGCATTTCATATAAACGATGTACACCGGTTGTCGTTTCTTCCGATAACCCTTTTATATTTTTTAATAAAGCGGGATATTTTTCATGCAAGACGACTGTTAAATCGCCGCCGTCATCTAAAATTAAATTGGGTTGCCATCCCTTCGGGCCCTGAATGGTTTGTTCTACACACCACCAATACTCTTCTTCTGTTTCACCTTTCCAGGCAAAAACAGGAATACCTGCTTTGGCCATGGCTGCTGCCGCATGATCTTGCGTTGAAAAAATATTGCAGGACGACCAGCGCACTTCGGCACCTAATGCAATCAATGTCTCAATCAATACCGCTGTTTGGACAGTCATGTGCAGGCAGCCCGCGATACGTGCGCCGCGTAAGGGCTTTTTTTCCTGATACATGTCGCGTAATGTCATCAATCCCGGCATTTCTGTTTCAGCGATATTAATTTCTTTGCGTCCCCAGTCAGCCAGATTTATATCGGCGACTTTATAGTCATAATTGATTTTGGTTGCTGCTTGCATAGAAAGATCCTCTTAAAAGTTTGCTGCGTCGCGCAAAGCATCTGCTTTGTCTGTTTTTTCCCAACTGATTCCTAAATCTTCACGACCAAAGTGGCCATAGGTGGCTGTTTGACGATAAATAGGATGTAACAAATCAAGCATCTTGATGATGCCATAAGGGCGTAAATCAAAATGATCACGAATGAGTGAAATGATAACCGATTCCGGCAATTGACCCGTGCCAAATGTATCGACTGAAATGGAAATCGGTTCCGCGACACCAATGGCATAGGAAATCTGAATTTCGCAGCGATCGGCAAGACCTGCTGCCACGATATTTTTAGCGACATAACGACAGGCGTAGGCAGCGGAGCGATCGACTTTGGAAGGGTCTTTGCCAGAAAAACAGCCGCCCCCATGACGTGACATGCCGCCATAGGTATCCACAATAATTTTTCGTCCTGTCAAACCACAATCACCTAATGGGCCGCCAATGACAAAACGTCCCGTCGGGTTGACAAAAAATTTCGTGTCGGCGTTCAACCATTCTTCTGGGAAGATGGGACGAATGATTTCAGCAATCACGCTTTCAACCAGATCCTCCTGATGGATATCGGGCGAATGCTGTGTAGATAACACCACCGCATCCACGGAAACCGGTTTGCCATCGACATAACGGAACGTGACCTGGCTTTTTGCATCGGGACGCAGCCAGGGTAATACATTTTCTTTACGTAATTTGGCCTGGCGTTTTACCAGTTCATGGGCATAAAAAATAGGCGCGGGCATTAAAACAGCGGTTTCATTGGTCGCATAACCAAACATTAAACCCTGGTCACCCGCACCTTGTTCTTCAGACGTTTTGCGATCGACGCCTTGCGCAATATCGGCTGACTGTTTGCCGATGGCGGACATCACCGCACAGGATTCCCAATCGAAGCCCATTTGCGAACTGTTATAACCAATGTCTCGTACGACATTTCGGACGATTTGTTCAATGTCGACCCAAGCGGAAGTGGTCACTTCACCACCGACAAGCACCATCCCCGTTTTGACGAAGGTTTCACACGCCACACGGGATTTTTTATCTTGTTCCAGCATGGCATCCAGTACAGCATCCGAAATCTGATCGGCTATTTTATCGGGATGTCCTTCGGAAACGGATTCTGAAGTAAATAAGAAGTCTTTTTGCATAAGTGCCTGGTTCTTTGGTTAAAAAATTGGTTGCCATCATACTCGTTTTAAACAAAAGATTCACTAAGAAACTTTTAAGATGCCAGCCGGATGAATTTCAGGTAACCTACCCGACGAATTCTTTGTCCGTTAGGAGAGTAGTGATGCCAACTCATCGTGAACTTGCCAATGCCATTCGTGTCTTAAGCATGGATGCCGTACAAAAAGCCAATTCAGGGCACCCGGGCATGCCCATGGGAATGGCAGATATTGCCGAAGTGTTATGGAATGATTTTTTAGAGCATAATCCCGCCAATCCAGCCTGGCATAATCGCGATCGTTTTATTGTTTCCAATGGGCACGGTTGCATGTTGCTTTATTCTTTGCTGCATCTTTCAGGTTATGCACTCACCATCGATGATATTAAACAGTTTCGGCAATTACATTCCAAAACACCCGGCCATCCTGAGATGGGTGAAACGCCTGGCGTTGAAACCACCACCGGTCCCTTAGGTCAGGGACTAGCCAATGCCGTGGGTATGGCGATTGCGGAAAAACATTTGGCAAAACAATTCAATCGCGAAGGATTTCCTATTGTCGATCATTTTACCTATGTATTTGTAGGCGATGGCTGTCTGATGGAAGGCATTTCACACGAAGTCTGTTCGTTGGCGGGCACGTTAGGATTAGGAAAACTGATTGTATTTTATGATGATAATCAAATTTCAATCGATGGCAATGTGCAGGGCTGGTTTACCGATAACACGCCATTGCGTTTTCAAAGTTATGGTTGGCACGTCATTTCAGATATTGATGGTCATGACAGGGAAGCATTGTATCGTGCGATCACTGAAGCGCGTGCAGTCAGAGACAAACCCGTATTAATTTGCTGCAAAACAGTGATTGGCTGGGGCTCACCCAATAAGGCCGGTACGGCGAAAACACACGGTGAAGCATTGGGTGAAGCAGAAGTAGAAGCCGTTCGTCAGAATCTGAATTGGCAGCATGCCCCTTTTGATATACCAAAAGCAATTTACGAGGGTTGGAATGCGCATGCAAAAGGCGAAAAACGGGAACAAGCCTGGCAGGCATTGTTTGCAGACTATCATCAGGCTCATCCCGAGTTAGCACGGGAGTTTATGCGTCGTATGGAAAAACAATTGCCTGACGATTGGGCAGTCCAAACACAGGCATTGATTGATGAAACACAACAGAAAAAAGAAACCCTGGCTTCTCGGAAAGCCTCACAAAATTGTTTAAATCATTTTGGCAAATTATTACCGGAATTGATGGGCGGTTCGGCCGATTTGACGGGTTCCAATCTCACGAATTGGCAAGGTGTTAAAGCCTTTTCAAAAGAAACACCGGAAGGACAATATATTTATTACGGTGTGCGTGAATTTGGCATGTCTGCCATCATGAATGGCATTGCCTTGTATGGCGGCATTATTCCTTTCGGCGGTACTTTTTTAACATTTTCAGATTATGCGCGTAATGCCCTGCGTTTGGCAGCTTTAATGCACCAGCGGGTCATATTCGTTTATACCCATGATTCGATTGGACTGGGCGAAGATGGGCCGACTCACCAACCTGTGGAACATGCGCCCAGTTTACGTATGATTCCGGAATTATCCGTTTGGCGTCCTTGTGATACGACGGAAACAGCGGTTGCCTGGCAAAAAGCGATAGAACATCAAGGTCCCACCTGTTTGTTATTGTCACGACAGAATTTACCTTTTCAAGAACGCACCCGGGAAATGACAGCTCATATCCATCGTGGCGGATATATCTTGTCAGATTGCGAAGGCCTACCCGATTTGATTATGATTGCGACGGGCTCGGAAGTGGCATTGGCAGTGGAGAGCGCAAATCAATTAATTCGACTCAATAAAAAAATTCGTGTGGTATCCATGCCTTCCGTCGATACGTTTTTATCGCAGGATTCGGCGTATCAGGAAAACGTATTGCCGGCAGCTGTCACGACACGCATAGCCATTGAAGCCGCTGCGAGCGATGGCTGGTATCAATTTACAGGCTGTCGGGGCAAAGTGATTGGACTCGATCGTTTTGGTGCATCGGCTCCGGCAAAAGAAGTGTTTAAAGAATGCGGTTTTACGGTTGAGCATATTGTACAGGTTGCGAAAGACTTATTCGCACAGCAAAAGACAAATAAACAGGAGAAACAGATTCATGACTATTCGAGTTGCCATTAATGGTTATGGCCGTATTGGCCGAAATATTTTACGTGCGCATTACGAATCCAAAAAATATCCAGACATTCAAATCGTTGCTATCAACGATTTGGGTGATGTGAATACCAATGCGCATTTGACGCGTTATGATACGACACATGGGAAATTTCCTGGCGAAGTCACTGTTTCTGGAAATGATTTAATGATCAATGGCGATAAAATTCGTGTAGTCGCTGAACGGGATCCTAAAAAATTACCCTGGAAAGAATTGAATATCGATGTGGTATTTGAATGCACGGGATTTTTCACCAGTAAAGAAAAAGCCAGTGCGCATTTGGAAGCAGGTGCAAAAAAAGTTTTGATATCGGCACCGGCTACGAATGTGGATGCGACGGTGGTTTATGGGGTCAATCATTCTATTTTAAAATCAAATCACACGATTATTTCCAATGCCTCTTGCACGACGAATTGTTTGGCACCTTTGGTGAAAGCCTTACATGACACTGTCGGTGTTGAAAAAGGATTGATGAATACGGTGCATTCTTATACGAATGATCAGGCGCTCATTGATGTTTATCATACGGATTTACGCCGCGCTCGTGCGGCAGCGCATTCCATGATTCCGACAAAAACGGGGGCCGCGATTGCAGTCGGTGAAGTATTGCCTGAATTGAATGGAAAACTGGATGGGTTTTCTGTGCGAGTACCAACGATTAATGTTTCTGTGATTGATTTTACGTTTACAGCCAAGCGTGACACGTCGGCAGAAGAAATTAATCAAATTATGAAAGAGGCGGCAAAAGGCGCATTGAAAGGCATTCTTGAAATCAATGAAGCACCCCTTGTTTCAGTGGATTTTAATCATAATCCAGCGTCGTCTATTTTTGATGTATCTTATACCAAAGTGATGGGTAATTTTGTCAAAGTACTGTCCTGGTATGATAATGAATGGGGTTTTTCAAATAGGATGCTTGATACGGCCGTTGCATTTGTGAACGCTAAATAAAGGGAATTATCCTGATGCCAACAACACCTTTCTTAAATATGTTCGGACGTTCGCCAATACGTCCGCTCGAAGCACATATGTCGAAAGTTCATGCGTGTGTAAAAGAATTAAGTCCCTTTTTTGATGCAGTGTTGTTGCAGCAATGGCCTGACGTATTACGCATTCAACAAGACATTGTGCGATTGGAAAATGAAGCCGATGATTTAAAACGGGATCTTCGCCTACATTTGCCGAAAGGATTATTTTTACCTGTATCACGCAGTGATTTATTAGAATTATTGACTGTTCAGGATCGACTGGCAAACAAAGCAAAAGATATTGCAGGATTAGTGCTGGGACGAAAAATGATTTTTCCGGATGTCGTCACAGAACCTTTTGTCGATTTTTTGCAACGTTGCATTGAAGCGTCCACACAGGCGAATACAGCCATTAATGAACTGGATGAATTACTGGAAACCGGTTTCAGCGGCAGCGAAATTAAATTAGTCGAAAGTATGATTGCTGAAATATCGCGTGTTGAGCGCGACACAGATGATAAACAAATTAAGTTGCGTCAAATTGTATTTGATCTGGAAACAGCTTTGCCGCCAGTCAATGTGATGTTTCTTTACAAAATTATTGAATGGACGGGTGAGTTGGCCGATCGTGCGCGTGAGATTGGCGATCGTCTGCAAATTTTATTGGCCAAATGAGATAACTATCACATGGATCACGGCATTATTTTTATCATATCAGCCTGCTGTATCGGGTTATGGATGACGTGGGGTATTGGCGCAAATGATCTGGCCAATATCATGAGTACCGCCATGGGATCCAAGGCGGTTTCTGTCAAACAGGCGATGATGATTGCTATCATTTTTGAAATTGCCGGCGCATTTTTGGGTGGTAATGAAGTCTCTGATACCATTCGCAGCGGTATCATTAATGTGAATCAATTTGCGGATCAACCCAGGCTGCTCATTTATGGCATGTTATCGGTATTATTGGCGGGTGCTTTGTGGATTACTATCGCCAGTTATCTCGGGATGCCGGTTTCTATCACGAATGCCATTGTCGGTGCGCTGGTGGGTGTGGGCGCTATCATGTTGGGATTGCATGCTATCCATTGGCAAACGGTGGGGTATATTGCTATCAGTTGGGTTGCATCACCGACTATTGCAGGTGTGATTGCTTTTTTATTATTTATTTCGATTCGACGATCCATTTTAGGTGCAGATGATCCATTAACAGCCGCCAAAAAATATGTACCTGTTTATCTATTTATGGTGGGAATTGTTTTAGCCATGATGACAACGTTGAAGGCGCTCCACCATTTTCATTTGACATTAGGTATTCCCAAAACACTCTTTATTTTAAGTTGCACCGTGATCGTGGTGATGGGAATCGGTTTTGTGGCGATGCGATCCATTTTTTCAAAAGTCGATATCAGGCGGCACATGCAGTTTGTTTATATCGAAGGTATGTTTAGTGTATTGATGGCATTGACGGCTTGCGCAATGGTTTTTGCGCATGGGTCCAATGATGTAGCGATTGCAGTCGGGCCTATTGCCGGCATTATCAGCCTGGTGACAACGGGCAATGTTTATCATGATGGTATGATGCTGACGGGGATTATGTTATTTGGTTGTTTTGGGGTCGTCCTTGGATTATTTATGTATGGCCGCAAAGTGATTGAAACGGTCGGCAGTGCCATTACCACGCTGACACCGAGTCGTGCATTTGCAGCCACACTGGCTGCGGCGAGCACGGTGGTTGTTTCAACGAGCACGGGCATTCCCGTTTCAGCGACGCAAACGTTAGTGGGCGCCGTTTTCGGCGTCGGATTGGCGCGCGGTATCGATGCGTTGAATCTGACCGTGATTCGCAATATCTTTATGTCTTGGATTATTACAATTCCCGCTGCAGCAGGATTGGCGACGTTATTCTTTTATTTATTGCGAGCAGTTTGATTATTCAGAGGAGTGATTCATATGACTGTAACAATGCAAGAAACCATGGCTGCTATTCGTAAATATGCACCGACTTTTTATCCGGAAGTCGGCATGATTTTAGGATCGGGACTCGGTTCCATCGCAGAACAATTAGTCAATCCGATTACGATTCCTTATCAGGCTATTCCAGGATTACAGACAGGCGGTGTCTCAGGTCATGCCTCTTTGCTGGTGATGGGTTATCTGAATGATATTCCCGTTGTTTGTATGAAAGGCCGTTTGCATCTTTATGAAAATACGCCGATGGAATCGCTCAAAACATTCGTCAGAGTGGTGAGATCACTCGGCGCAGAAATAGTCATCATTACCGGTGCATCCGGTTCATTACGAGACGATGTGGGCCCGGGTGAAATTATGTTATTGAAGGATCATATTAATTTACAACCCATGAATGTGTTGGTGGGACCCAATGATGAATCGATCGGCCCGCGTTTTGTGGGTATGGAAAATGCCTATGATGAAGAATTACGGGATATCGTTTCCCGAGTGGCAAATCGTTTGGGATTTGGATTGCCAGAAGGCGTATATGTTTCTGTCATGGGACCTTCATTTGAAACACCGGCTGAAATACGAGCCTATCGTACATTGGGTGCAGATGCGGTCGGCATGTCTGTCGTACAGGAAGTCATATTAGCGCGTCATTGCGGTTTACGTGTATTGGGATTGTCTGCCATTACGAATTTTGCAGCAGGTATGACGAAAGAAAAAATTACCCATGAAGGGACTTTACAATTTGGTGAAGTGGCTGCGCGTAAATTAATAAAACTCATTCCGGAATTTGTCAGGGAATATCATCGTGGGAGAAGTTAACTGGCTGCGATTATTTGAACTGATCGATCTGACGAGTCTGAACGATACAGATAATGCAGAAACGATTTCTGTACTCTGTCAAAAAGCCACCCTGAAGCAACATCACGTTGCAGCGGTTTGTGTCTATCCTTCGTTTGTTGCGCAAGCAAAAAAATTATTAGCCTCCCAATCCGTACGTATCGCAACTGTCGTTAATTTCCCAGACGGAACCGATTCGTTGGAGAATACCCTCGCATTGATTCATCAAACGATTGTTGAAGGGGCTGATGAAATCGATGTGGTTTTTCCCTATCCGAATTATTTGCGAGGCGAAAAAGAAAAAGCCTGTGATTTTATTCGTGCCTGTAAGGCGGCATGTGGTGAAACGATTTTACTGAAAGTGATTTTGGAAACGGGCGCTTTATTGGATGTTTCCCTGATTGCAGAAGTCAGTTATCACGTTTGTTATGCGGGTGCGGATTTTTTAAAAACATCCACAGGCAAGATACCCGTGGGCGCGACGCTTTCTGCAGCGCAGGCGATGTTGTCCGTTATTCAAAAAATACCGCGATCGATCGGGTTGAAAGTCTCGGGCGGTATACGAACCATTGAACAGGCTGAACAATATGTTAAATTAGCTGAAGAAATAATGGGAACGGATTGGATATCGCCATCGCATTTTCGGATTGGCGCGAGTCAGTTAGTGGATGTACTACATAAAAAATCTGGTGATTAAGATGAACCTGTGGTACAAAATGTCATCAAAACAGGCTGAGTTCGGGGAGCATGCATGGCTTCAACAATGATTGAGCATAAATCAGACCATACCAAAATGGCTTGGCTGGTGACTTTAACGGCTGCATTATTCTTTTTTTATGAGTTTATTCAGCTAAACCTTTTCAATGCCATTGATGTACAGTTAATGCAGGCTTTTCAGTTAAATGCGCCACAGCTAGGCCAGTTATCTTCCATGTATTTTTATGCCAATGCCCTTTGTCTTTTTCCTGCAGGTATTTTGTTAGATCGATACTCCACTAAAAAACTACTGTTAGGTGCTGTGGCGTTATGCACGATAGGTACATTTATTTTTGCCATTGCAAATAATTATATCGTGGCAGCATTGGGACGTTTTTTAGTCGGAATGGGTGCTTCTTTTTGTTTTTTAAGTTGTATTCGACTGGCTTCACGCTGGTTTCCGCCCAGCAAAATGGCACTTGTCACGGGATTGGTTGTGACGATGGCCATGCTGGGTGGATTAGTTGCGCAAACGCCGCTGGAAATATTGAGTAACATTATGGGTTGGCGTAATGCTGTTTTATTGGATGCTGCATTAGGTATCCTGGTTGCGGTGGCCATTGCATTAATCGTTCAGGATCGTCCGCCAAATAGCCATGCGATTCAACAGGCAGACCAAACGCAATTAAAAGAAATCGGTTTTTGGCGCAGTATCAAATTGGTTTTGTTAAATCGGAACAATTGGCTGGGCGGTATTTACACCTCTTTGATGAATTTGCCGGTTTTTTTATTGGGAGCGCTTTGGGGAATTCACTATCTGACAGAAGTTCATCATATTTCACCGGTTCAGGCGTCTTATGCAACGACGCTTTTTTTCGTGGGTATTATCTTTGGTTCACCCGCGTTTGGTTGGTTTTCTGATCGTATTGGTCGTCGGGTATTGCCGATGATTATCGGTGCCATTCTTTCATTGATTGTGATGTTAGTGTTGATGTACACACCTGATTTATCCTTAAAAGCATTAATCATCTTATTTTTCCTGATTGGTTTTGTGACCAGTTCACAAGTCTTAAGTTATCCAGCGATTGCTGAATTGAATCCCAGTACATTGACGAGCACGGCAGTGAGCGTTGATTCTATTACGATCATGGTGAGCGGCGCGATTTTCCAGCCTTTCTTTGGCTGGATTATGTCAGCACACTGGGACCATGCCATGACGCCTGAAGGTGTGCCGCTCTATTCATCCAGCGATTTTATGAATGCAATGATGATTATGCCAATTGCCTTTATTTTAAGTATTTTTATCGGTTGGATGATCAAAGAAAGTTTTTGTAAATCGCAAGCGTAAGCAGGTAGGGCATCTCATGTCGCGTGCATTTATTATTTTGCTGGATTCATTTGGTATTGGGGCAACGGATGATGCCAGGCAATACGGTGATGGGGATGCGGATACACTGCGTCACATTGCAGAATGGTGTGCCGAAGGCAAAGCGGACAAAATCGGTGTACGTCAGGGTCCGCTGACTATTCCGCATCTGACCCGTCTGGGTTTAAATGGTGCTGCGACCCTCAGTGGAGGTAAACCTGTTGCAGGACTTTTGACAACGATCACCCCAGAGGGCGCATACGGTTGCGCGGCTGAAAAAAGTTTTGGTAAAGATACACCCAGCGGACACTGGGAAATTGCCGGTGTGCCCGCTTTATTTGATTGGGGCTATTTTCCGCCCGAATACCCCAGTTTTCCGGATGAATTGTTAGAAAAACTGATTGAACGCGGTCAGTTGCCGGGGGTGCTGGGGAACAAACATGCGTCGGGCACGGAAATTATTCAGGAATTGGGTGAAGAACATCAAAAAACCGGCAAACCCATCGTCTACACCTCTGCAGACAGTGTATTTCAAATCGCAGCGCATGAAGAAAGTTTTGGTTTAGCCAGATTAAAAACACTCTGTCAATTAGCGCGCGAATTAGTAAATGACTATCACGTCGGCCGTGTGATAGCCCGTCCGTTTAACGGTGCGCCGGGAAATTATAAGCGGACGGGTAATCGTGAAGATTATGCGGTCCCTGCACCGGAACCGACTTTACTGGATCGATTGATCGATGAGGGTGGTGAAGTCATTGCGGTTGGAAAAGTGGCTGACATTTATGCTCATCGCGGCATTTCAAAAACGGTTAAGGCGGATGGCAATATGGCTTTATTCGATGCTTTTTTGCAAGAAACAAAAAAAGCGCCGGACAAGAGTTTGGTTTTTGTGAATTTAGTGGACTTCGATATGCTATATGGGCATCGTCGAGATGTAATAGGTTATGCCAAAGCGCTCGAAGAATTTGATAAACGATTACCTGAATTTGAAAAATTAATGCAACCCGGTGATATCGCTGTGATTACAGCGGATCACGGTTGTGATCCCACGCAACCTGGGTCGGATCACACACGGGAAAATATTCCAGTTTTATTTTTTGGACCGGGCGTTCGACCAGGCTCCCTTGGCAAACGAGAAACATTCTCTGATATCGGTCAAACACTCGCGAAACATTTGGGTTTGAAACCGCTTAAATGCGGCGTCAGCGTTTTGTAAAAACGTTTGATTGTTTATCATTCTGTTGCGATGTTAATAAGACGCTTCTCTCTGGACGTTTCGAACTGATACTATTTCTGAATAGAGATAACTCTATTACAGACGGTACATAAGGCACGACGGGATAATTGATTGGGACATTTTTTGCTTTTTCTTCCGCTTTAGTTGCCAGAAAAGTTCGTATGCATTTTCGTAACGCCACATTCGGCGCTGATCGCTCAATGGGCTGTCTTGTGTATGGGCAGCATTTCAATTCGGGAATCACTGATTTATCTACAGTATGTCCGCCTGGAAACAATACATAAGGATCATTCATTAATTTATAACTGTATCTGGATA
>CAZEEF010000049.1:0-11273 GCA_964511095.1 uncultured Coxiellaceae bacterium
CCACGCTAACTTTATGAATTCACTATTCTTAATAAAATCTTAAGTCCTCTTCGTTATAATTGTCATTTACTCCATTCAATTTATAAACTAGCATGATCCATAAAGTTTAAACAAAAGGGGTTCAAATCAAGTGGCCACATCGCATCTTAATGGACTGAATGAAACAACAGCACAACCTGATTTACATCGTAAACTCAATGCTCGTTTACTCAATATGATTGCCATTGGCGGATCTATCGGTACCGGGATTTTTTTAGCGAGTGGTAGCGCGGTTCATGCAGCGGGACCGGCAGGCACATTGTTAGCTTATTTCATTACAGGCATCATGGTGTATTTTTTGATGACGAGTTTAGGTGAAATGGCAGCGTACATGCCAAGCACAGGTTCATTTTATGTCTATGCCGCCCGATTTGTGGATCCTGCTTTGGGTTATGCACTGGGATGGAATTATTGGTATAACTGGGCGATTACTGTCGCTGCTGAAGTGACGGCAGCAACGCTCGTGATGCATTTTTGGTTTCCGCACAGTTCGAACTTTTTATGGAGTGGATTATTTCTAAGTATTTTTTTTGGTTTTAATGCCATCTCTGCCCGCGGTTTTGGTGAGGCAGAATATTGGTTTTCCTGTATCAAAGTCGTTGCCATTTTAGTTTTTATTCTGGCAGGTTGCGGCATGATTGCTGGAATGATTAATCATGAAACAATCGGTTTTAAAAATTGGAATGTCGGAGACGGTCCTTTTCATGGCGGTTGGCTTGCGGTCTTTGGTGCATTTATCGTAGCAGGTTTTTCATTTCAGGGTACAGAACTCATTGGTGTGGCAGCTGGCGAGAGCCGTGACCCACATAAAACCATTCCCAAAGCGGTCAAACAAATCTTCTGGCGAATTTTATTATTTTTTATTTTATCCATTTTGATCATCAGTCTTTTAATTCCTTACACCGCAGATCAGTTGGCGAGTTCCGATGTGCAAGTGAGTCCTTTCACGTTAGTGTTTAAACATTTAGGCATTACATTTGCAGCTTCCTTAATGAATGCTGTGATTCTGACAGCGATTTTATCGGCAGGTAATTCAGGCATGTACGCATCGACGCGCATGTTGTGGTATTTGGCTACTCAAGGACATGTTCCCGCTGTTTTTGCAAAAGTGAATAAAAATGGTATTCCAATGTATGCATTACTGGCAACGACCGCTGTTGCTTTACTCGCTTTTTTATCTTCTTTTTTTGGTAATGGTGCTGTGTATTTCTGGTTGTTGAATGCATCCAGTTTAGGCGGGTTTATTGCATGGCTCGGCATTGCAATCAGTCATTATCGTTTTCGTAAAGCGTATGTTTTGCAAGGACGTGATATGAAAGAATTGCCTTATATTGCGAAAGGCTATCCTTACGCGCCTTTACTCGCATTTGCGCTTTGTTTAATTATTATTGCAGGACAAAATTATCAGGCTTTCATGGCAGATCATATTAACTGGTATGGCATTGTCGTTTCATACATTGGTCTTCCTGTATTTATCATTATCTGGCTCGGTTACAAATGGATCCATAAAACGAAAATCATCAAATTGCATGATTGTGATTTTCAATATTCTTCTCTCGCAAATGTAAAGCCAGGTAATGGATAACAATGGTTAATAAACCAATGACAATAAAATCCATTCCAAACGGGATGGTATTGGTGCCTTGACCGAATGTCCCTAAATAAGAAATGCCAGTCAACGTGATAAAATAAGGAAATATCCACCATGAAGTCTGCCATTGTTTATGCCAGATATTTTTTTGACGAATACAATGAATAACAAAAAATAATAAACCGATGCTGAGTGTCAACATCATACGCGAAACAGTATGCCAGCCTGTCCAGAAAATTAATAAATTACAAATGTAAAATGCAAGTAAAGCTAAACCATTTGCATAAGGCAGTTGAAACGGTCTGTGTTCATTGGGTTTTTTCTTGCGTAGGGCGATTAATGAAATAGGACCAATAATATAAGAAAGTATAAAGCAGGAAATAATGAAGCTCACTAATTTTTGCCAGCCTGGAAAGGGGAGAAGTAATAAAAGTCCGACGCAAAAATTCAATGCAATGCTACGCAATGGAACACTGTTTTGTGTCAATTTTTTTAAACTCTCGGGGAAAAAACCAATTTCACTTAAACCATAACTGATTCGCGCGGTGGATGCGGTAAATACAAATCCTGTACCAAAAGGCGATATGATCGCATCCGCATAAATAATCATAATAAACCAATTAAGTCCTAAGACTGTCATGATCCCCACAAACGGTCCACTGTCACCGGGATAATGCAGTTTATTCCAGCCGCCAGCAAACGCATCGGGTGTGATGGCGCCAACAAATGCCATTTGTAACAATGCATATAAAACAGTGCAGAAAATCATGGATCCAATTAAGGCGAGCGGTATGCTGCGTTGTGGATTTTTTGTTTCGCCCGCGAGTTGTAAAACGGTATTCGAACCGATAAACGAATAAATGACACCGCCTAGTGGTAACGCGGCGAGAATGCCATGAATGCCATTGGGTGCAAAACCGCCACTGGCGATGTCATGAAAATGCGAGAGGTGGAAATCGGAAAAAATAAGTAAAAAAATGGTGGCAATCGGTACGATTAATTTGATCGTTGTGATCACATTATTGGAGCGGCTAAAAAAATGTGCGCCATAATAATTTAAAACACACATCAAAAACATAATACTGGCCGCTGCAAGCATACCCGAATGAGTGAGCACATGGGTGTTCTGAACATTTTTAATTAAACCCGGGATGTAATTGGCAGCATATTGAATCAGTCCGATTGTTTCAACGGGCGCGACAGCGACACTGGACACCCATACCATCCAGCCAATCATGAAACTAACCAGCGGTCCATGGCTATAATGGGCAAATTGAATCATGCCGCCTGCTACGGGAAATGTGCTGCCTAATTCTGCAAAGGTAAGAGCAACGATAATCATTAAAATGCCGCCGAGTATCCAGGAAATCACTGCGGCAGGTCCTGCGATTTGTGCGGCGTACAAAGGACCGAATAACCAACCTGAACCGATGACACTGCTGATCCCTGCAAATAACAATCCTACTGGGCCAATGGAGCGTTTAAATTTCATAATAGCCTCAAACAAAGATTGATCAATCTAGCCATTCGAAGAAAGAAGGGTCAATCGAATTCAGTTATTTTCACAGGCATGGCCTGGGAAAATTAAGTTAACTCCATGATTAATATAGAATTTTATATATTTTGTGTGACAGTTTTGCCTATTTTTAGGCATAAAATCACGTAACTTTATGATTATTAACAATTTTTTGACTATTCTCCCATTCCTGAATGGATACATTTAATCGTTTGACGATTTCATCCGCTTCCTCTTGATTGATAATCAATGGCGGTAACAAACGGATGACTTTGTTGGACGTAATGTTAAATAAAATTTTATTTTTCAATCCAATGACAGGAAGATCCATGCAAGGTTTATCTAATTCAATACCCAGCATAAGTCCTTGCCCACGGATATCAATGACACTGGTCCGTTGTTTGAGGGTCGTTTTTAATTGATTCAACAAATAGTGACCCATTTCTGTGACGTTCTTTAAAATATTTTCATTTTCCATCGTATCGATGACGGCGACGCCCACGGCACAGGCAAAAGGATTACCGCCAAACGTTGAACCGTGTTTACCCGGTCCAAACAAATTACAGGCTTTACCTTGAGCAAGACACGCGCCAATGGGAATGCCATTACCCAATGCTTTGGCGACAGTCAAAATATCCGGTTTAATGTTAACGTGTTGCCAGGCGAACCAGTGACCCGTTCGACCCATACCGGTTTGCACTTCATCAAGAATCATTAACCAGTCATGCTTATCACAAAGCGATCGGATGTGTCGTAGATAGGCTTCTGTCGCCAACTGAATACCGCCATCGCCCTGAATGGGTTCTAGCATAATAGCAACAATGTGATCTTTATGTTGTTCGACCATCGCATCTAATTCATGACGATCATTTAAAGTGACATGGATAAATTCTTTGACCAGCGGTTCAAAACCCACATGAAGACGATCGCTCCCCGATGCGCTTAACGTTGCCATCGTGCGGCCATGAAACGCATTTTTCATGGCGATAATAATTGGTGCTGCAATGTTTTTCTTTTTAGCATAAAGACGCGCCAGTTTAATGGCTGTTTCGTTGGTTTCCGCCCCCGAATTGCAAAAATAGGCTTGTTCCATGTCAGCAATACGCGTTAATTTTTCGGCGAGTTCAACTTGTTTGGGAATGGTATACGTATTTGAAGTGTGGAGTAACTTGGCAGCTTGTTCAACGATTGTTTGAGTGATGGCAGGATGGGAATGTCCCAAGCCGCACACAGCAATGCCAGACAGACTATCCAGATAGGGGTTATTGTTATTATCCCATAACCAGACACCACGACCATACTCAAATGAAACGGGCATTTGGCTGTAATAAGTGGGCATAATTTTAATAGACATAATGAAATCCGCGTCCTGTTTTAAGCTGTTTATAATGTTGCCTATGATACCTTCTGAAACAAAATAGGTATATACTAAAATTTATTTTCCAGGGAGGAAATCTCATGAAACAACCGCTTTTTCGCATATCATTTGTAATCGAGTCCATCGTATGAAAATCCATGACAGACGAAACCGCTATGGCGCCATGGCCATTTTATTACACTGGATCATGGCTATTCTTATCATTGGATTATTGGCAGAAGGATTGTATATGATCCGACTTCCTGTCAGTTTGCAAAAATTACAGTTATTTGGATGGCATAAAGAATATGGGATGCTAGTGCTGATATTAGTGTGTTTTCGCATGGGTTGGCGTTTAAGCCATCGTGTACCTGATTTGCCATTTACACTTCCAGAATGGCAAAAAGTCGCAGCGCGCAGTGCGCATTGGGCATTTTATTTTTTTATGTTTGTGATGCCTGTCACGGGATGGTTAATTACGTCAGCCGCCGGTTTGCCTGTTTCTTTTTTTGGTTGGTTTACCTTTCCCAATTTAATTTCAGCGAATGCCAATTTGCAATCGTTGTTTTCTGAAATCCATGAATGGCTGGGTTATGCATTGATTGCGCTCGTTTGCCTGCACACGAGCGCTGCATTGCAGCACCATTTTATTAACAAAGATAATGTACTGAAAGGAATGTTGCCATGGTAAAAAAATTATTCATTGGATTCTTATTCTTATTTCCCCTGTTTTCTTTTGCAGCCGTCCCTGATTGGAAAATCCTACCCGCGGACAGTACGTTAACATTTACTGCCACGCAAAATGGTTCGCCGGCATCCGGAAAATTTACGCAATTTAGCGGTGATATTCATTTTGATCCAGCTGACCTCAAAGCAAGTCATATTCGTATTATTGTCAATATGGCATCCGTCACGACGGATTATGCGGATATTGCAAAAACACTTAAAACAGCCGATTGGTTTAATATTGCGGCTTTCCCACAAGCCGTATTTACAGCATCCGATTTTACAAAAACAGGCGATAAGACGTATCAGGCAAAGGGTACGTTAACGATTCGTGATAAAACAGTACCGACTGTATTGCAGTTTACGCTGGAAGAATTTTCTCAAACGAAAGCGCGTGTGAAAGGCTCTGTCACGCTGAAACGATTATCGTTTGGTGTGGGGCAGGGTGAGTGGCAGAAGACAGATAACATCAAAGATGAGGTACAGGTTCAATTTGAAGTGAATGCCGCTAGTATGCGATAATGCGCGGTTCGCTCGAATTGGAATATTTTTATGCAGATTCAGTTATCCCGAAAAAAAATCCTGACATCTGGCGGTATTGGCTTCGTTATCGTTCTTTTGATTTATGGGTTAATGCGCTATTTTGATCATCATCCCAATACGGATGATGCTTATGTTCAGGCGGGAACCATTAATATGGCGGCCCAGGTCACAGGTCCGGTTGCCAATATTTTTGTGAAAGATCATCAACCTGTGCAAAAAGGCCAGTTACTTTTTACCATTGATTCGCTTCCTTTTGAAATTGCCGTGAATAAAGCCGATGCCAATGTGATTGCGAAACAGGCTGCTTTGGTGTTGGCACAGCAAAATGCGGCGCGCATTTTGCATTTGGTGCAAATCGATCAGGCATCTAAAGCCGCGGGCGATCAAGCGCAATCGCAGTTAGACAGTGCCAAAGCTGATTTAATGGCAAGTCAAGCGCAATTGGCGCAAGCAAAACTGGATTTGGAACATACCCATATCATTGCACCTAACACCGGGATTGTGACGCAATTTGTTTTGCGTCCCGGGAATAATGTTGTCGCTGATACGACATTATTCATGATTGTCATCGAGCATGATTTTTGGATTGATGCGAATTTTAAAGAAACGCAAGTGGCTCGCATTAAACCCGGTCAACCCGTTAAAGTGATTCTGGACATGTTTCCGCATCATACTTTTCACGGTGTCGTCGATGCAGTCAGTTCAGCGAGTGGGTCTGTGTTTTCCATTATGCCGCCCGAAAATGCGAGTGGGAATTGGGTGAAAGTGACGCAGCGTTTTCCGGTGAAAATTCTGATTGAAGATCAAAACCCTGCTTTTCCGTTGCGTGCGGGATCCACTGCCACCGTGACGATTGACACGTCGCAAGCATGAATCAATCTGTCGTATCACAAAAAAATCCGCATGGATGGTTTATCATAACCGCTGTCATGCTGTCGACTGTGATGGAAATTCTCGACACCACCATCGTCACCGTTTCGTTACCGCATATGATGGGATCGCTGGGTGCGGATCGGGATCAAATTAGTTGGGTGTTAACATCGTATATTGTCGCAGCGGGTATGTTAATGCCATTGACAGGATTTCTTGTGAATCGGCTGGGAAGTAAACGATTGCTGCTCATCAATATTGCGGGATTTTTATGTGCGTCTGCTTTATGCGGTCTCTCGGTTAATTTAACAGAAATAGTGGTATTCCGACTTTTTCAGGGATTTTTTGGTGCATCGTTAGTGCCATTGTCACAATTTATTTTACGCGAATCCTTTCCGCCGGAAGATCAGCCTAAAATGATGGCGATCTGGGGAATTGGTGTGATGGCGGCACCGATCATGGGTCCGACGTTAGGCGGTTATATTACGGATACATTAAATTGGCGTTGGATTTTTTATATTAATGTCCCCGTGTGCATTCTCAATTTTTTTCTGGTGATGAAATTTTTAAAAGAATCCACGATCAAGAAACAGACGATTGACTGGCTTGGGATGATACTCTTGCTGATATCTGTCGGTGCATTGCAACTTTTTCTTGATCGCGGGGAAGTCGAGGGTTGGTTTTCTTCAACGTTTATTCGCGTGTTATGCGCCACTTTTCTGATGACTTTTGTCTTGTTTATTTATCATGGCATGAATAATAAAAATAGCATTATTAATTTTCGATTATTTCTGGATCGAAATTTTGCATGGGGTACGATTGCCATGATGCTTTTTTCCATGTCATTTTTAGGCTGCATCATGATTTTGCCGCAAATGTTACAAACGTTATTTGGTTATACATCCGATATGACAGGCTTAACCATGGCGCCCCGTGGAATCGCCAGTGCCATCATGATGGCGATTGGGTCACGATTATTATCCAAACAAGTGGATCCGCGTATTTTGATTGTATCGGGGATATTTATTTGTGCTTATACGGTTTGGTTAATGAGTGATGTGAGTTTAGAGATGGGTATTCAATACATCACGCTGATTGGTTTTGTTCAAGGATTTGGAATTGGCGCTTTCTTTATGCCATTGAGCACGATTGTTTATTCATCGCTGCCCAAGGATTCGATTGCAGAAGCCTCGGGATTATTCAGTTTTGGCCGCAGCATTGGCAATGCGATAGGTATTTCATTGTTAACGGCTTATTTAAGCCGCGATACGCAACGCAATTGGAATATTTTAGGCGGTCATATTCAACAAACCAATAACAATTTACGGCATTGGTTAGAGGCACGTCATCTGACTTTAAATGATCCTCATGCTATTTCAGAATTAGCGCATACATTGAGTATTCAATCGAATTTTCTGGCTTATTTACATACCTATCGTATGGCTGCCATTTTGTTATTTATTGCAATGGGCGCAGTCGGTTTTATTCACATCTCAAAAACAAAAAAATTGGAACCTGTTGAGTTGCATTAATTCGTAACATCTCGATGACAGGCACCACATTAATCAAAACGTTTGGTATAACAATGACAATACGGCTGCTTTCCCGTTTTTGCGTAATAATCCTGATGATAACGTTCTGCGTGCCAAAAAGTTGTCACAGGTAAAATCTGTGTCGCGATTTTTAAACCCATTTTTTCAAGCTGTTTTTTTAATGTTTCCGCGCATTTTTGTTGTGCTTCATCATAATAAAAAATCACACTTAAATATTGTTCACCTTTATCCGGTCCTTGACCATCGCGTTGTGTCGGATCGTGAATTTCAAAAAAATATTTGACTAATTGTTCATACGTTATTTTTTCAGGATCATAAACGACTCGAATCGCTTCAAAATGACCGCTTGTTCCTCGGCAAACAGCTTCATAAGTCGGATTATCCTGATGGCCGCCGCTGTAACCGACTTCCGTTTTTAACACACCTTCCAATTGCTTAAAATAATATTCAACTCCCCAAAAACAACCAGCAGCGAAAATCGCTTCTTCTGTATCGTTCACGGAAAACGTTGTCACAAAATCCAGACTGGCTGAATTAACACAATGACGCAGATTATTTTTGGTAAATCCTTCGCCTGAAAACACATGGCCCAAGTGTGCATGGCAGCGTGAACAGACGATTTCAGTACGGCGGCCATCGGGATCAGGAAGACGGTGCACTGCACCCGCTATTTCTTCATCAAAACTCGGCCAACCGCACCCGGAATGAAATTTGGTTTGTGAACGAAAAAGGGCTAAACCACATTGCCGGCATAAATACGTGCCCGCTTCATCCTGATCATTATAATCGCCTGAAAACGGCTGCTCAGTGGATTTATCCAGAATGATTTTTTTAAGAAACGGTGGTAGGCTGTTTGTTTTAAGAAGCATGATGAAATCTCCAGGGAATTTTAATGATGGTAGTGTAATTTAAAGGATAGATCATGAAAATTGAATTAATTAATCTAGCGCTCGCCTTTTTGGAAGGATTCGCACTGATTGTTTCACCGTGTATTTTACCGATTTTGCCCATTATTTTTTCCGGTTCACTGGAAGGCGGCAAAAAAAGACCTTTCGGGATCATTGTTGGATTTATCGTGATATTTACAGTGTTAACTTTATTTTCTCGCGCAGTAGTCCAACTGTCTGGAATCAATTTAAATCTCATTCGCGATATTTCGTTTGGATTATTGTTATTGATTGGCATTGTTATGATTTCAACATATTTGACAGAAAAATTCACGCAATTCACGCAAAAATTAAGTCGAGTAGGCTCGAGAGTTTCCTGGGTGAATAATCCAGAAGGCGGTTTCTTCAGCGGATTCTTATTTGGTGGTTTGGTGGGTTTCATTTGGACGCCTTGCGCAGGTCCTATTTTGGCGGCTGTCATTGTGCAAACCGTTTTACAGCAAACTTCCATCAATAGTTATTTGATCGTGTTATTTTTTGGAATAGGCGCCGGGATTCCCATGCTGGCGATTGCTTTATTGGGTCGAAAAATCATGGAAAAATTTTCGTTTTTTCGGACGAGAGGAACTGCCATTCGCAAACTGTTAGGGTTAATTATTATTGCGAGCGTTGTGTATGCAGTTCAGTTCAGTTGACAAAAATAAATGTTTTTACATGCTTTATTTCATGAAAATAAAACGGTTCATCCGGAAAACGAATATACATGCCTGTCGAAGAACCGCCATCCAAATTCACGGCTGTTTTGATGGGGCCTGTACCAAATGCATCGGAATGATTTTGTAAAAAATTCGCAAGATCAATCAGCGTTAATTGTGAAGTCGTGAGCATGATCAGTTGATTTTCTCGCGTCAAAGCCAGTGCAGTGCGTTTATGGGGTCCGAAAAAATTTTTGATGGATTCTGATTTATTAGGCATATCGTCCAATTTAGCATTTATTTTTTCATTTTCAATCAGCAAGGGTCCTGTTTGCATGGCGTTCGTTGCGCGGGCACAACGGGTTAAATCGGTTTCCAGTTGAATTTGGTTACTTTGCGTGATGACAACACAACTTTTAAGTAATGAGTTATGTATTAAGGGTTTAATTTTTTTCCCCTGATTAACAAATAAACCAACCGGTGTAAAATCCGGCTGATAAAATCCCCCATTGATTCCAATAATAAAATCTTGGTGCTGGCTCACTGTGTCAAGATAATCAGCAAAAAATTGGCTTTCACCTTCATGAAGATAAAAACGGGCGTGATAATTTTGATTCAAGGTAATGGCATAAATCACACTGGTTTCTGCATTGGATGTTGTCAAGGCAATTTGACGAAATGTGCCTAATTGATGGGGCAATTCTTTTTTTTCAATCAGGTGAAAAGTATTTTCGGCTGAAAAAACCGGTGAAATAAAAATAAATAGCGATAAAATAAAAATACAACCGGCATGTTGAAAATTCATATCATTCCTTGATTTTGTTACGCATCGACCTTCTGCGTTGTCAGCAATCGTTTCGCGGCATAATAACCGCCACCTATAATAGCATGCTCTGGATTTGCTAAAATACCCAATGGATACTGTGAACGTTGCATGGCATAAGCTGGCGATGCATCGATGCCTGAATAAAAATCATCGAGATCAAAAATATCCAAATGACTGAGTGCGACGCCACCTGTAATCCATATTCCGCCATCCGGCATAAAACCCAATTGCACACCCCCAAGAAATAAACCTAAATACCAGGCGAATGCTTTGTTTAATTCTACTGTTTTTCCTTCGCGCATAGCGATTCCCACGGCTTCAGGGGATATTTTTTGTCGGTCGGGATAAAAAAAATGGGATAAATTCACCGTGCCCGGTCCCGACAAAATCTTTTCAAACGTCACAGGCGAATAGTGTGTTTGTAAAAAACGCATCAACTCCAAATGCAAATGCATTTTTTCTGAAGAAATAGCCGGTGGAAAATTCACGCCAATATGGCCAATTTCATTTTCACCTAACCAAAATTCTCCCGTGGGAAGTAAGACACCATCTTTCATTCCCAAACCTGTCCCAAGACCTAATGCCACACGCCGTCCATAACGATTCATGGCAGCCGAATTCAAATATTTAATATTGCGAGCATCATTCATATATGATGTAAACGTAGCGC
>CAZEEF010000050.1:0-11260 GCA_964511095.1 uncultured Coxiellaceae bacterium
AAAAAAAGTCACACGACCCGTTCCCAAATCATGCAATCCCCCGATCACAACCACCTGCTTTTTATTAATTAATTCTGTAATCAAAGGGCTTCTTTTTTTAATGTCTTGAATCATATTTCGGACATTTTGTTTTGCGATTTCATTAATTACCGCTGGATCCGAACAATTTAATGAAGTCTTTTTTAATGTTTGTTTAACCGTATCAACCGCCGGTGTTATTTTGTCAAGAAGCTGCGTTAAATTGCCGAGTGTCGTATTTTCACACGCGCCTTTGACAGCACCACAGCCCGTGTGTCCCATCACAACAATAATATGAGATCCCACTACATTCGTCGCATATTCCATACTGCCTAATTGATCATCTCCCACGACATTACCGGCAACACGTCCAACAAAAATATCGCCTATGCCCTGATCAAAAATCAATTCGGGCGAGCCGCGTGAATCCATGCAACTTAAAATAAATGCAAAAGGATATTGCGATTTTTTTGTTAATTTGGCTTGCTGCAATAAATTTCTATTTTTGATGTTTCCCGACACAAAACGTACATTACCTTCTTGCAGCAGTTGGATAGCCGTTGCAGGTGTCATGAGTTTGAGTTTGTCTTTTGATTGCGTATAGGTCGAGGCATCGTCAGCCAGCAAACTTAATGGGTAAAATAAAAATAACCAAAATAAAATAATCATCTGTTTTTTCATCAAAATATCCTCATAAAAATTAAAATTCTCACTGCATGAAAATAAATTTAACTTTTGAATGCCTCTGCTTCAATATCAATTTTCACTTCATCACCCAAACCGGGCAATAAAGTCGATATGCCAAAATCAGAACGTTTTAATGTCGTACTGGCCGTGAATCCTACCGCCTCTTTGTTTGAAATAGGATTGATTCCCATTTTATTGAGTTTAACATTTAATGTAATGGGTTTAGAAACGCCATGAACAGTTAAGATGCCTTCTACTTTCGCCTGATTTCTGCCTGACAAAGTCACTTTGTTACTCACAAAAGTGGCCAGTGGAAATTTCGCTACATCAAAAAATGCCGCACTTTGAAGATGTTTATCCAATTCTGGAATGCCTGTTATCATATCAGCGACTTGAATGGTGACATCCACTTTACTATTTTGTGGTTTGTCCTTATCTAAAATAAGAGTGCCTTTTGATACCAGCCATTTTCCCGAAGGATTTGAAAAATCAAAGTGACTGATGTGCCAAAGTACATAAGAATGTGTTGGATCAAGTTGATAGGTTTCAGGCGCGGCATACACAGTCGATGAAAATAAAATTAAAATACCAATAATCCATTGCATAAAATATTTTTTCATAAAATCTTCCTTGATAATCAAAATAATTAATTATTTCTTTTCCGTATGAGAAACAAGACTACCGCCCACGATTTTTTCACAAGTGCCTTTCGGCAAAAAAATGAAAGCATCTGGCTGATTGTTTTGAGTGGCAGAACCCGCACAGGATTGATGGGATGTCGCACAATCATTCGACCCTGCCTTCACAATACCGTAGCATTTTTCAGCCGCTTTTTCGGTGGCTGAACTTTTATCAGCCGCGAAACTATGGATGGCTGTTAAGGTGAATACACTTGAAATGGCTGAAATAATAAATTTGTCGATCGTTCGCATGTTGATGGTCTCCTTTGATTGAATCAATTTCCCTGCTTGCAAACCGTTAAAAGTAAATTTTCCAATTCATGAGTCAGGCGTGGAAGATAATGATTTTCTAATACAAACTCTTTCCCCCGGCTTCCCATTGCATCTAATTCTTCAGGAGAAGTCAATGATAATTGTTCTATGGCCGCCGCTAAGGCTTCGGGATTTTCCGGACGAATACTGATACCAGCCTGATAGGAATCGACGGGATTAAAAGGGGTATTGACGCCGAAAATAACAGGACGCTGCATGATGAGATAATCAAATAATTTATTAGGACTGATTCCCCATCGAAAAACCGGCGAATCTTTCAATGACATTAAAAAGACATCCGCTTCATTCAATTTGGCATAGATTGCATTTTTGGGAACAGAATCCATAAATTCAACCATGGTAAGCTCTGCATCGGAAGCTAATTGTTTTAAACGTGATTTTTCAGGCCCATCGCCAATTAAACATATTTTTATCTGTGATGATAACCCTTTTTGTTCTAATAACGCTGCTGCGGAAATAAGGGTTTCCAAATCATTGGTGGCGCCATGCGCACCAGCATACATGACAGTGAATTTTGCATTTTTAACACGTTCTGGCAATACGGGAATTTTTTCCACGTCGACTGAATTGGGTAGCCATACAATATGAGTTGCCTGAACACCGCGCTCGATAAAATATTGCTTAGCGTTTGGTAATAATGAAATCACTCTAGTGGCTTTTTTATATAAATACGATTCTAACCATTTCATCGTTTTAATGAATGGATGTTTATGCGTAAAGTGTCCCAAATCGACCAACGATTCCGGCCATAAATCACGAATCTCCAAAATGAAGGGTTTTTTAAATCGACTGGCTAAACGTTCAGCGCCTAATGCTGCAAATAAATGCGGACTGGAACCGATAATGACATCCGGTGTTGGCAATGTACGCAACAAATGATTTCTGAGTAATCGCCAGTTGAATACAATCATATTCCAAAATCGCGCGATGGTATTTCCTTTATAAGCAGGAACAGGTAACCAAACAAATGGCACATCAGACGACGTATCCCATTGCGCGCGTTGATTCTCTTTTACCATCGTCGTACGTGACAAATGATTAAAATTAGCCGCAATAATAACGACTTCATGTCCTTTTTCCTGTAATAAACGGGCAAAATTATAATGACGGGTACCCCCTGTGCCCGAAGGCGGCAATGCATAATGGTTCACTATCCAGATACGCATAATGTGTTACCTCATAAAAAATTTGCGATGTGTTTTGCTGCTGAACCTTCCCCATAAGGATAAACATTTTCAACACCTCGACTCGTCATCGCTTGTTCTGCCGCATGAAAAATAGCATCACAATCGAGTGGCGAAACCAGGCGATTCCATTTTAATTCGATTGTTTCCAGCCATTCCGTTTCTTCACGCAATGTCACACAGGGAACACGATAAAAAAAAGCTTCTTTTTGTATACCACCCGAATCTGTCATGATTAATCGGGCATTTTTTTCGAATCGAATCATGTCTAAAAAACCAATCGGTTCCATTAAACGGATTTTTGTGTTTTTTAATAAATCGGGATGCTCTGATTCCATGAATTTACGCGTGCGCGGATGCAGCGGCAGGATAACCGGCAAGAGGGAACATAATCGATCCAATGCAGTAAATATATTAAATAATTTTTTCGGATCATTCGTATTTTCCGCACGATGAACCGTTGCAAGAATATATTCTTTATTTTCGAAAGCAAATTCTTTCGTTGCTTTTTCAGCATAAAAAAGCGCGGCATCGTACATGACATCGCCGACTTCTCTCACTTTATCGGGATGAAAACCTTCTTTCATTAAATTGTGAGAAGCTTCTTTTGTCGGAGTGAATAACATGTCTGATAATTGATCGGCAACCAAACGATTAATTTCTTCTGGCATTTTACGATTGTATGAACGTAATCCTGCTTCAACATGCGCGATGGGAATATGTAATTTGGCGGCAGCCAACGCCCCGGCTAAAGTAGAATTTGTATCGCCATAAATAAGAAGCCAATCCGGTTTTTCCTGCAGTAAAATTTTTTCGATACCCGTCATCATTTCACCCGTTTGTGCAGCTTGCGTAACGGCTTTTGTGGATAATTGAAAATCAATGCGGGGAATATTCAATTCATCAAAAAATATGTGTGACATATTCGAATCATAATGTTGACCGGTATGTAAAATCATTTCTTTGGCAGTCGATCGTTCACGAATCGCTTTCGAGACCATCGCTGCTTTAATAAATTGCGGTCTGGCACCGACAATCGTTATAATTTTTTTCATAGAGATACCTGACTTAACCATAATAAACTGACCGCTTCGCCGATTGCACGACGTCTTTTAATTAACTGATCGTCTGAAAAGGCTTGGCCAATCGAATACTCTTTTCGTAAAAATGCCTGAATCACAGGAGGATTTTTTTGGAGTGCCAAACGGATGGCACGCCCTAATCCTGCTTTAACAAGCGTTCTCAATGAAATGTCAAAACCACGTTTATAATAAGCCAGTCGAATTTGTTTGGGGATTTTATCCTGCATGATTTGACGAATAGGCCATTTGCCAAAACCGTGCCGCAGCTTGAACGCTTCGGGTAAGGCGCATCCCAATTCGACTAACCGATGATCTAAAAAAGGCAGACGACTTTCCACGCTATTCCCCATAGCATTACGATCTTCATAACGAAGCAACCCGGGCAAACTGAATTGCGTAATATCTTTCATTTGTCTTGTTTTTAATGAAACATGCGGTTCAGCATGCCGTTGTAATACGGCCTTTGGTAGTTGTAATACTGTTTCGGAGTCCGTACGATTGAGATAGCGATGACGATGTTTCCAATACGTTCCCAATGCACTCATTTCAGAAAAAAATAAGGGAAATAACTGTATAAAATGTTTAGCCGCTGAAAAATACTGTTTGTGTTTGACTAATGAGTGCATCCAAAACAGCATATATTTTCGATACCCCAGAAACGTTTCATCACCGCCCTGCCCACCTAAGATCACTTTAATATTGTTAGCACGAATGTGTTCATACAATAAATATTGCGCGACGATACTCATACTGGCAAATGGGGCATCTTGTGCATCGATAGTTTTGAACAACGCATTTATCATTTCATCGATGTCCGGTGCCACATATTGTATTTTCATTTTCAAAAAATCCGCACATTTTGCAACGAGTGGTCCTTCTGTTTTTTTATTCGCTGGATGCCCGTAAGAAAAACCTGTCACTTCTGGATAGTGTGTTTTGACTAAACTGGCGATGGTCGATGAATCTAATCCACTGCTTAATGTAATACCCAAGGGAACATCCGTACGCAAACGCAAATGAATGGCTTGATTTAATCGATCGTGTATTTGCTCCAATAAATGCTCTGTGTTATTCAGCGGTAATTCGTCTACTAAATTTTTGACACGATTTTCTAAATCATAATACGATTTCGTCACGTGTGATAAATGGCCATGACTATCCAAGTGAATACAACAATACGTACTGGCGGGCAACGATAGAATATCTTGATAGGGCGAACTATCACTGTCATCTTCATAGACGAGATAATGCAGCCCTTTGCTGACATAATCCAAATTGGGTTTTAATTGCAGTGTTTTAGCTAAAATACGGGTTGAAGAAGCAAAATAGACCGTTTGATTGTGTCTGACATAATATAAAGGCCTCACACCAAATCGATCGCGACATAACCATAATTGACCGGTGATACTGTCATAGAGCGCGAAAGCAAACGGGCCCTGAAAATGAGAAAGTGCTTCTATCCCAAAGCAGGCAAATGCATTCAAGATAATTTCTGTATCGCCCTTTGTGTTAAAGTGAAATCCACGCTCCTGTAGCGTTTGACGCAATTCCAGATAATTATAAATTTCGCCATTATACGTAATGCAATAGCGTTGTGTGGCATCCCACATCGGTTGATTAGATTCCACGGATAAATCAATAATACTCAACCGATTATGTCCCAATAATAATTCATTGTGCGGCGCTTGAATACGAACCAAACCCTGATGATCAGGTCCTCGCGCATGCTGATCCTGTAACACGTCATGAAGAAATTTTTCATGTTGTGCCGTAATATTTTTTGTATAAACGCCCGCAATTCCACACATAATCAATTTTCCTTAATTGCCCGACCCGGTTGTAGTAAAGCAATACCGACAAGCAGAAATAATATGACATTGAAGGCTAATCCTTTATGCACAGCAAACAGTTGTCCGTAAAAAAAGAGGCTAGCCAATAACGCTGAAAAAGTAATATAGGTTAAAGCATGATGCTGTTGAAAAGCGCGAATCATGAGTGTTTTAAATAAAGTATAATAAAACCATAAACAACTCACCAAACCAAAAATGCCGCCATACACCAACGAATAAATACCTAAATTGTGAATATACGTGCGTTCTTCACCGGTTAAGACAGTGAATGAATTTCCTGCACCAATGCCAAAAAAAATACTGAGCCAGCCTGAATGCAACCAAGTCCATAGAGCAGGAATCCATTCATTAAAAATGCGTCCATCACTATAATCAACCGAGCCACTGGCACTTCGATCAGAAAAACGGGCCAGTAAACCCATTTCAATTAAATGCACTTTTGGGATGAAAGAAATGCATAACAACACAGTCAATAGGCATAACAATCCACTGCCCGATTGTCGTAAAAATGTTTTATAAGAAAATAATTTCAATTGCGATTGATAATAAATATAAAGACATGCAAAACAAAACCAGCCAAATAGCATGGAAAGAACGATAGCACGTGTCAGAGTCATCATCGCTGCAATCAGGCTTAGCAAAATACAAGCCAGTGTGATAAAACGCGATGCCTTAAAAAAGATACCTGGCAATAACGCAACAGCCAATAAAAATGGTAATGTCGTGCGAGGATCCATCAAAGTAATACGGTGACGTAAAACACTCGTCATCGTGTTAATACTCTCTGCATGAAAAAAATATAAATAAAATAAATAACTGATTTGTATTAAACCGACTAGGATAAAAATAAAGGCAATTCGATTAATATTCACAATGCTTGCCGGTAAAAATCCTATAAACATTAAGGGTACAAAACTGATATAGGGACCAAATGAACGCATCATATTCAGCAGCGGGACACCATGCAAGAGACCGAATAAGGCAGATAAAATCAAATAACTAAAATACAAAAAAACAGCAAATAATAAGCGCGCTTCCGTCACCTGAATTTCATAATGCATTGTGGAGGCAAGACTCAATAGTCCCAGGAAAACACTCAATGCAATCAAACCTAAATCAACCCATTCAATGGAGACAGGTGCAGGATTGGCTAAAAATGAAAATAGAACAATTAAAAAAATACTGCCTGATATCAATTTTTGCAAAATCCATCTCACTTATAAATAATTTTTCTAATTAATTTTTGAATCAATGCTCTGTTTCGCGAAAATAAATTGCGATATTGAGCACAGCGATTTTGATATTCTCTTCCAATCTGGGCTGAACCCGATAGCACATACAACACATTTAAATATTGCATTTCTAAAAAATGGTAACGCGGACTGTTGACGTTGGCAATAGGACTATTTTCGTCTTTATCATATAAAGACCACCAACCTACGGAATAATGCGGAAGCATTTTTTCTAATGAATGAATACCGTATTGCCAAAGATCCGCTGTTTTTTTGTCTTTTGTCCAATACTGGAGTTCCCATAGATTCATTAACGTCGCCATAAAACCATTCAACACGCCCGTTGGGATCGAGGGATATTCTTCAAAATAATAACAATTTCCATAAGAAGAATAATGTAAAAAACCACCCTGATGAATGGGTACCTGTAATTGATTCAGTGCATGGAAAGCAGCTTCACGATAAAGTGTATTTTGACTTAACATCCACGCACGCAACATAACGGCGGCGCCTCTTCCTTGTGCCAAGGCAGAACTCCAGGGTTTTTTTGCTGTGAACCAGTCAAATTGATAATGCCATAAACCATTCTGTGTCTGCGTATTTAAAAAATAATTTGCATAATGAAAAAATTGATCCCGAAAAACCGGCTTCCCTGTCGCATAAAATGCATCGTGCAATCCCAATGCATACTGAAAAGCCGCTTCTGGATTAACCTGTTCCCCAATCGGTTTATCATAGGGCAAAACAATGATGCCTTCCTGATTAGTCAGGGAATATTTTAATTTCTGACTATAATTGATTAAATACATCGGTGAATCTGTCATTTTATTTTGATAACGAGACAAATCCGCTTTTGTTTTGATAGTGGCAGGCTCAGGTAAATACCAGAAAAAAGAAGTGGAAGGACGATTTTGCAATCGTGCAATCACATAATTATCCAGTAGTTTCAATAAAGACATTAAATATTTCATGTAGCAACCGTGCTCGTTATCAATGAAAGGGATACAAATTTTTTACGTAATAAAAATAATTGCGTCATCGGTTTTGCAATAAAACCAATCCACAGTAATATGAAAATAGAATCCTGTAAATAATACATCACCCAGCCTGCCAACCCTGCAAACAATAATTCATAAAATGCAAATCGCAAAATGAGTGATACGTTATTTTCATAGCGATTAATTTTAAAATAGACAATTCGCACAACGGTTGAAAAATAAAATCCAAAACATAATAAAACGGCAATTTGTATGCAAGCATGCGTTAATTGATTATCGTTTTTAATACTGAATATCAAAGCAATGATGGCGATTAAAAGTGTTAACCCTGTTGATTGAATTAATTTGGTTAACCATTCATTATCTCTATTTGCATTTTTATCCCAGGAAAACAATTTTGAACCGATATAAGAATCAATCAAAATAAAACGAAATGCAGAATATATCCTGACACTTAATGTCAACAAAGAAAGATAACCTGTTCCGAATTGAAAAAAGGCGGAACGTGTAATCATTTGAAAAAGTTGTTCGCCTGTCATTGATAAAAAATGACGAAGAAATATGAACGTTGTTTGAATCAAACGACCTGATACAATTTCATTTTTTTCAGTCGGTTTGTCTTTCAGGCAACAGAGTAAAATACATTGCACGGCTGGAATAATACTCGTCAATGTCACGATAGCAAATACCATATTTTTATTGGCGAATAAATAACAAACAATAATACCGGGAATTAAAATAAAATTGGGCATGACATTAATCAATTGCGCGCCTAGAAAACGATTATTGCGTTGTTTATACGTAATTAATAATGCTGCGATTAAATTTAAATAACTGCCAATCATCGTAATCAATAATAAAACTCTGTCCAATCCACCGCTCAAATCATTCATGATCAGACTGATTGCAATTGTAAAAGGTATTGACACGAATGAGGCTGAAACAATGATACGACGCAAGGAAAGAATGCCAAATAAATTCAGACAGGATAATCGCATGGCATCTATCATTAAACCGATGGTGTAAAATAGGGATAAATACATTTGTAACAAATCATTTTTAGCAGAAAACCCTAACAAACTCACTATCATGATTTCGCGAAATAACCCAACTGCCATGCTGCCTGCCGATAACAGCATTCCCCATTGATAAGGATTAATGCGTTTAAGCCATTTCATACATTTCCGCATTTTTTATTTTTTGCAGCAATGACAGAACATGATGAATAATACTATCTTGATCTTCATCGGTTAAATAAGGATGCATGGGCAGGCTCATGACGTGTTTGGCCGCCTTTTCTGCATGCGGAAAATGATAACTGGCATGATCGGTGAAAATAGGTTGTAAATGAAGTGGGATGGGGTAATGCACCGCTGTCGGTATGTTAACGGCTTTGAGTGACTGTTGAAACAAATCACGTTCAGGTACTTCAATCGTATACTGTGCATAAACACAGGTATTGGTTGGTAAAAGTTGCATTGTTTTTACATGGGGTGTCAGCAAATCCGTATATCTTTTTCCAATTCGCCGCCGTGCTTTTATTTCCGAATCAAAAATGCGTAACTTGACTAATAAAATTGCCGCTTGTACTGTATCCAATCGGCTATTCATTCCCAATAAAGTGTGATGATAACGTTTTGATTGGCCATGTACTCGAATTTGACGCATGACGCTGGCAAGCTCATCTTCATTGGTAAAACAGGCACCGCCATCGCCGTAACAGCCCAATGGTTTGGAAGGAAAAAAACTGGTGCAACCGATAGTGGTTAAACTGCACGATGGTTTATTCTGATATGTCGCACCAAAACTTTGAGCGGCATCTTCAATCACAGGAATTTGATACTGTTTGGCTATTTGATTCATTCGATCCATATCAGCGCATTGGCCATACAAGCTGACGGGCATAATACATTTTGTTTTTTCAGTGATAGCGTCTGCTATTTTGTTGACGTCTATCAAATAAGTCGCAGGATCGATATCCACAAAAACCGGGATTGCGCCTAATAATTTAATCATTTCTGCCGTTGCAATAAATGTAAATGGCGTTGTAATCACTTCATCGCCCGGTTTGATCCCCAGTGCCATCATGGCAATCATGAGTGCATCTGTACCATTTGCAACAGTGATACAGTGTTTGACACCGACATAAGCGGCGAGTTCCGTTTCAAGCGTTTGTACTTCTTCCCCCAAAATATATTGACCGTGTTCCAATACACGGTTTATATGAGCGTGAATATCGGATTTGATAAATTGAAACTGTTTTTGAAGATCATTAAATTGCATAAAATTGTTAACATCCTTGTCAGGTAGCTTTTTCAACATCGGCTTCCGCAATACATTTTCCATTTTTTAAGTGATAACGTATATTTGTTTTTGAACACACCACTTCAGCATCCCCTTGTAATGGCAAATTCAATTGTTCGCCATATTGACTCATCCAGCCGATTTGCCGTGCGGGAACACCCACCATGAGTGCATAGTCAGGCACATCTCTGTTTACGACACAGCCTGCGCCGATAAAAGCATATCGTCCGATCGTGACGCCGCAAACAATCGTGCAGTTTGCACCTAATGTTGCGCCTTTTTTTACAAGCGTATTCCGATATTCGTTTTTACGGGTAATAGCAGAACGTGGATTATAAACATTCGTAAACACCATGCTTGGCCCGCAAAATACATCATCTTCCAGGGTGACATTATCATAAACAGAAACATTATTTTGAATTTTGACATTATTGCCAATTTTCACTTGATTACCGACAAAAACATTTTGACCCAATGAACAATCCCGACCAATGATGGCGTTTGAAGAAATATGCGTCCAATGCCATATACGCGCATTTTCACCGATGCTTGCTCCTTCATCCACAATGGCTGTAGGGTGAATTTGAATAGCCATTCCCTTATCCTTTAGAATTTAATTTCAGTTACATCTGCGGGCATTGTATACTAATAAATAAATCGAGTGTAAGACTCATGACGACATATATTTTTTATCATTACATTGCGCCCTGGATCCTGCCGCCAGGTATGCAAATTTTTCTGGCGTTATCCGGTTTCATCCTTTATCGTTTTTATCCGCGTATTTCTAAACTATTCATTGCGACAAGTGTTATCACTTTATGGTTAGCCAGCGCACCGATTGTCGCTTACCATTTATTAGAGATATTACAAAATCGTTATCCCGCTTTACAAT
>CAZEEF010000051.1:0-11158 GCA_964511095.1 uncultured Coxiellaceae bacterium
GTGCGATGGCGAAAGCATTAGAGTTTGAAGATCCAAAGGGTCAACGCATTGATCCCCTGGCAGAAACGACCATGCAGGAAACGGTGCTGCATTTTGCAGCGTGGAGTGGTTCACTTAGCGCGATAGCAAAAGCATTAGCGCTTCAGGGTGCACAAGGTCAGCGACTCGATCCTTTGGCGAAAACCGCCGCGCGGAAAACAGTGCTGCATTTGGCGGCGCAGAGCGGTTCAGCGAGTGCGGTCATTTACATACGAGTTCTCAGCGAAAATTTCGGTCTTGGATTGAATCCCTATACATCAGATATCGATGGACATAATGCTTTTTGGTATGCACAAAATAGCGAAAGCGTTAAAGCTGCATTGCTTTCGCCAATAACGCACTTGAAAATAGAAAATGTTGGAAAAGAGGTTGGATCCGTCGATTCGGAAATAGAAAAATCTTCAACTAATATTTCGCCATCCCGGGATCAATTTCGTTCGCCCACGCTGTAATGCCACCTCTTAAATTAAAAACTTTTTTAAACCCCTGTTGAATTAAATATTCCGTCGCCCGACGCGATCGTCCACCGGCATGGCAATGAATTATAATGTGTTGTTCCGGATCCAATTCATTAAGACGAGAGGGTAATTCATTGAATGGAATTAAATGACCGCCTAAATTACACAACGCATATTCATCGGGATTTCTGACATCTAAAATAAAAACATCGGCATCTGCTTTGCGTAATGCATCGAGTTCTTGTACGGAAATATCTGGAACGATCATGAATAAAACTCCTTTAGTTAATCTCACCAATCATTATCAAACGTTTTACTTAACTGATTCATCACAGAACGATCCTCCGTCATCACAGATAATTCCCGATTATCATCCAACGAGGACTTCGTGAAATTAATCGAACCTAACACCGCTTTTTTATGATCCACCATCAGCACTTTTGCATGTATGTAATAATGACGACTGTTATGAATCATCACACCCGATTGAGTTAAAAAAATATATTTTCGATTTTTTTGAAATTGTTCGGGTGAAACAGACACTAAAATTTTGACTGAAATTCCTTTGCGTGCCATTTTGGCGAGCGCACCAATGAGCTGATAATCCGTGATATCTTGTGCGTAGATGTTAATTTCTGACTGGGCAGTCTGAATGAATTGCAGCATTTTTTCTCGACTATTATCAGGACTCCAGAATAAATATTTTTCGGTGACGGTTATATTTTGATGAGCAAAGTCAGCATCAAAAACATGTTTGATTTCGTTTACTTCATTCGGATCCGTCACAATCAGCGCGAAATTGCGCTGATGGGCGAAGCTGGAATTTGTCAGATTCAATGTCATCACGATGGCTGTCTGATTATCAACGATCAATGTTTTTTGATGCAATAATTGAAATTTTTTATCAGGCCACTGTAAATCAATGTGATTCGCAAGCAATTTTCGTATGGCGCGTGTGTTTTCATTTTCAGCTTGATAGGGTTTGGGCTCGAGTAAAATATGGATGGTTTTACCCTGATTTTTACGCTGAATGAGAGCATTTATGAAAGTTTGATCCGTGAAACCATACATTGCCAGATCAATCGAGGATTTCGATTGCTGAATGGCCTTTAAAAGGGGCGTACGTCCTGCATCGGGTTCAATGATGAGTACATCTGCAACGCTATAAGATGAGAGAAAAAAAAGAATTAAAAATAATTTAAACAACTTTTTCCCTGCCTGAAAATGCTCGCGCCAACGTCCCACAATCGATATATTCCAGTTCACTGCCTAAGGGCACACCATGCGCAATGCGTGATACTTTGATGGAATAAGGTTTAATGAGTTCAGAAATGTAATGGGCAGTTGCTTCACCCTCGACGGTTGGATTCGTCGCAAGAATCACTTCTTTAATTTCCTGTCGGGAAATAAGTGCATTCAATTCTTTCATGCCTAACTCATCAGGACCTATTCCATCCAGCGGGGAAAGATGACCCATTAAAACAAAATACAATCCACGATAACTTCCCATCTGTTCGACAGCCACCATGTCGATAGGACTTTCTACAATACAGAGCAATGTGCGGTCACGATGTGACGAAGCACATAATTGGCAAATGTCAGATTCACTCAATGTACGGCAATTTTTGCAATGATGAATATTGTCCATGGCAGTGTGTAAAGTGTTTGCCAAGTGTTTACCCTGATCGCGGCCACGCTCGAGCAACTGAAAAGCCATACGCTGCGCTGTCTTGGGACCGACACCGGGCAGACAACGCAATGCTTCAATCAATTGTTCGAGCAGTGGGCTAAATTTCATGGGATTAAGCATCAGGCGGTAAATCAAAGCCTTCCGGTAATTTAATGCCCGTTAACGCATTCATTTTTTCGCGGGTGCCTTTTTCGATTTTACCCGTTGCATCATTAATCGCTGCCGCAATCAAATCTTCAATCACGGATTTTTCTTCTTTTAATAGCGCAGGATCAATGGTGACACGTTTTGCAAAATGCTGGCCGGTCATGACAATTTTAACTAAACCGCCGCCCGATTGACCGATGACTTCCATTTCAGCGATTTGTTTTTGAATTTCCTGCATTTTTTTTTGCATTTCCTGAGCTTTTTTCATCAAATCGCCCAAGCCGGGTTTATCGAGAGGTTTATTCATGAGTTGACTCCTAATTTATAATCAATAATAAAAAAAATAATGGCGCAGTATAACAACAAATCAGGTCACTGTAATCGAATTTACATCTAATGTGGCATCAAAGACATCTATGATTTTTTGCACATTCGTATTATTTTTAATCGTCGCTTCAGCGATCGCGTGACGCTCCGCTTTTTGTTGTTCCTGCTGCCCGGCCGGTGTGTTTAATGTGTCAGTGGCTGTTTTAATGTCTAATTTGACAGGCTTTTTAAGATATTGGGTTAAAGCCTGTTCAATGCGTTCCAGTAATTTTTTATTTAATAATGATTCATGTTTTCCCGCCAGAGATAATTCAATTTTTTGATCAGAAAAATGCGTTAATTCGCAATGTGAAGCGAGTGCCAATGCCATGCCTGACAACGGTAATTTGGCTAACATAGTTGGCCAGTGTTGTGTCTCGGGTTCTGTTTCATTCGGCGAGGTGATCACGGTTGATTTTGGCTGAACGGGCGGCGACACATTGACGGGATGAAATGCCAGCATGCGCAACAGAATCATTTCAAATCCCTGATGGGGATTCGGTGCCAATGGCAAGTCACGCCGGCCGATTAAAGCCATTTGATAATACAGTTGAATCGTTTCAGCAGAGAATTTTTGCGCGAATGCCAGCGATTCTTTCGTGAGATGATTTGCATCCGGAATAATGTGTGCGATAGAAATGTGATGAAGTGTTGATAATAAATCTTCAAGTACCTGATTGAAGTCGGGACCTTGTTTCGCCAGTTCCGTGATTTCTGATAATAATTGTATGCCGTTATGTTCAGCCAAGGCATCCAGCAATCGAAAAATAACCGTTTGATCAATGCTGCCCAGCATGCGCTGTGTTTCCGTTAATGTAATTTGTTCAGCGCAAAAAGCGATTGTTTGATCCAGCAGGCTTAATGCATCACGCAGACTGCCGCTGGCTGCCTGTGCCAACAATTGTAATGCATTTGTTTCGAAAGCAATATTTTCCATCGTACAGATATGGGCAAGATGGCTTGCAATTTTTTCGACAGACACATGATTTAAATGAAATTGCAGGCATCGGGATAAAATCGTCACGGGTAATCGTTTGGGTTCCGTGGTTGCCAGCAAAAATTTGACATACGCTGGCGGTTCTTCCAGTGTTTTTAATAAGGCATTAAAGCTATGACCTGACAACATGTGGACTTCGTCAATCAAATAAATTTTATAACGGCCCTGCGTTGGCGTGTATTGCACGTTATCCAATAATTCCCGCGTATCTTCCACTTTGGTGCGGGATGCTGCATCCACTTCAATTAAATCCAGAAATTTTCCTGCATTAATCGCCTGGCACGTATCGCACGTATTGCAAGGATTCGATGTCACGCCGGTTTCGCAATTCAGGCATTTCGCAAAGATACGGGCGAGTGTGGTTTTTCCGACACCGCGAGTGCCGGTAAAAAGATAGGCATGGTGTAACCGCTGGTTATCAAGTGCATTGGTGAGCATGCGCAGGATATGTTCTTGCCCAACCATTTCATGAAAGGTACGGGGCCGCCATTTGCGTGCGAGAACTTGATAGCTCATAACGTGTTTTCCTTCCTTTTGCGAAGTGTCTATTTTACTGTAAGGTGGGATAGTGTCTATGGGTTTCTTCTGGAGAGTATTCAGGTGGCAGCTTATATCAGCCTGACTCCGGCGCCCGAATCTGCTGTTACCGTTGCTTCCTTCCGGACCTGGCGGGGTTCACAACATATCGTCGCGGAGAGACCAATACTTGCTGCCATAACGCTTATTTAGCGAGTGCGATTCTAGCCCAGATGGTTATCACATTGCCAGCTTTTATTTATGCAGAAAAGCGGCATCGACCATCGGATTTTGCGGCCGGGGTTGTTTAATTTATTTACATGTTCATCAAAATGCATTAATATTTCTCAAATTGATGAGAACGGGGGAAACATGCCAAATTCACAAGACGAGCATAAACAATCGACTGAAGAAAGGGAAAAAAAGAAAGCTGAGTTATTAGAACAACTCCGCGTTAAATTGGATATCGATGGAACGATTGGTACGGGTTGCCTATTTTATCTGGATCTGCCTAATGCGAAGCGGTTTTATGACAAAATAATAGAAATTAAAAAATACCTGAGAGAAAACGCAACAGTCCCTGAAGTGAACGCATTGCAATTGATCGAGTTTACCTACCTTGAAACATCAAGCAGCAGATCTGTACGCGCTTTTCATGTGTTGCATCCAGGTTCCACCGAATATGCCGCGTTGATGATTCAAAATAAAACTTGTTTTGATCTTTTTAGTGCAGCAAATCGGGGACGTAATGATTTTTTCGCTAAGGAATTTTTACCGATTGTTTTTCAGCAAATTAAAAGTCCCCCAGACATAGAGGTGGCCATTTACAGTCGTGAACATTGTTATATACCACGCCCGGAAGATAAGGACGCAATAGATCGTCGCATAGCGGCCCAAAATCGGCAATATGGCATTCCAGTGTGTCCTTATGATTATCCCAGAAAAAGGCTACAGACGTCTTCCAGCAAGCCGGAAGATCTATGTCGTACCATTCTTGTTGATAATAATCCAGCGAGTATTTTTCCAGGGGAAGAAAAAAATGCGCTGAATACATGGAGTGATGTGTCAGCAGACGATTTTTGTCTGGATTTTAACAACAAAAATAATTCCATCACCATTGTACATTTATTATTGTTAAACAATGTATTTGGTATTGCAGGCGTGCAGGATACGGTGATTGATATGACTCTCGAAAACGGAAAATCGATAGAAGAGAATTTATTTTCGCTGCAATTCATCAAAACGAAAGAAGTCATCATGGGTTCGTCATTATTTCAGGAAAAAGTGGATATCTATAAACCCATTCCTTTTTTTAGTCCCGAACGATTTAAATATTTTGAAAGAGGGCTGAAATTACTTCAGACAATTAATCCGGAATTACGATTTTATGGACATGATTTGTTATACAAATTAATGAATGAATACAAGAAAAACCAGGAATATCAAAATTACTATACTGCAGCCATGGGACTTTGTTAAATCATTCAATCTGGCGGAGAGAGAGGGATTCGAACCCTCGGTACGTCGTTAAACGTACACACACTTTCCAGGCGTGCGCCTTAAACCGCTCGGCCATCTCTCCTCGGGACGCTTTCCGCCGTGTAAGATAAACGAGAATAGGGGATTCTGCAATTAAAAAAACAAATTCCCCAAAATCCCATAATAGATCTCAGTCAATTTATCCAAGTCGGCTATGCGAATATGTTCATTCACTTGATGAATACTCGTATTACAGGGACCCATTTCCACAACTTCAGCACCCGTTGGCGCAATAAAGCGTCCATCGGATGTGCCACCACCGGTAGATAAAATCGGGTCCAGACCGGTTAATACTTTAATGGTTTGGCGGGTCGCATCGATTAATTTACCCTGTTTCGTCAGGAAGGGATCGCCAGAATGATTCCACTCTAATTCAAAATTAAGTTTATTTTTCTCTAAAATAGCAGTGACACGATTTTGTAATTCAGCGACAGTCACCGCTGTACCAAATCTGAAATTAAATACCATTTCTAACACACCCGGCACCACATTGGCAGCACCGGTGCCTGAATGAATATTCGAAATTTGAAAAGTGGTGGGTGGGAAATACGCATTGCCTTTATCCCATTCGGTGGTTGTTAATTCATTGACGGCGGAAGCGGCAAGATGAATGGGATTGATTGCGATATCAGGATAAGCGACATGACCCTGTTTGCCGAAAATAGTTAATTTACCATTCAGAGAACCGCGTCTGCCAACACGAATTTGATCGCCCAATACCTGATGACTATTTGCTTCACCCACCATGCAATAATCAATCATTTCACTGCGATTCACTAATTCATGTATGACTTTTTTTGTACCGTTAATGCTTACGCCTTCTTCGTCGCTGGTGATGAGAAAAGCGATGGATCCTGTGAAATTGGGATTGTTTCGAACAAAATTTTCTGCAGCAACAATCATGGCAGCCAAACCGCCTTTCATGTCGGCAGCTCCCCGTCCATATAAAAATTCACTGCGTTCTGTTGGCGTAAAAGGATCGCTATTCCATGCTTCGAGGGGTCCTGGCGGAACAACATCCGTATGGCCGGCAAATACAAAAAGAGGACCAATACGGCCGAATCGCGCCCAAAGGTTAGTGACTTCACCAAAATGCATAAATTCAATCGAAAAACCGGCGGTTTTCAATCGTTCACTGATGATATCCTGACAGCCTGCATCGTCCGGGGTGATCGAAGGACAGGCGATTAACTGTTTTAATAAATCAAGAGTTGGTGACATCGTTTTCCCTGGCGGCTTCACGTAATAATTCATTTAATCCCACTTTACTGCGCGTTTGTGCATCCACTTTTTTAACGATGACCGCACAGTAAAGACTGTATTTGCCATCACGACTCGGCAGATTACCCGAAACAACAACGGATCCTGCCGGAATACGACCATAACTGATCGTGTCATGTTCACGGTCATAAATCCGCGTGCTCTGGCCAATATAGACACCCATCGATATGACGGAATTTTCTTCCACCACAACGCCTTCCACAATTTCTGAACGAGCGCCAATGAAGCAGTTATCTTCGATAATCGTAGGATTAGCCTGTATCGGTTCCAATACGCCGCCAATACCCACCCCGCCTGACAGATGCACATTTTTACCGATTTGTGCACAAGAGCCCACGGTCGCCCAGGTATCTACTAAGGTACCTGAATCGATATAGGCGCCAATATTGACATAAGAGGGCATTAAAATGGTATTCGTCGCAATGAAGGATCCCGATCGAACTGTCGCGGGCGGCACAACCCGAACCCCGCTCATCTGGAATTCTTCCGTTGAAAAATGGCTGAATTTCAGGGGAACTTTATCAAAATAACGGTTGCAACCGGAATCCATCACTTGGTTGTCGTATAAGCGAAAATAAAGCAAAACGGCTTTTTTAAGCCATTGATGGGTTTGCCAGCTGCCATCGATTTTTTCAGCGACCCGAGCTTTCCCTGAATCCAGCATGGCAATGACTTCGTGAATGGCTTCTCTTAATTCTGGCGGAGCGTTTTGCGGGGTTAATTGGGCGCGATTTTCAAAGGCTTGTTCGATAATGGCTGATAACATGATAATCCCGTGAGTTAGTGTTTATTTTATGCTAGCATACCGCATTTTAAGCCTGTGTAAATATATTGAATATTGAAAGAAATGAGATACCCTGAATGCGAATGATTAAATCATCCAAAGCAAAGTTCGAACCGAAAAATATCACGAATGCTTATGCCACTTATAAGCGTTTATTCACTTATGTGCGGCGCTATTGGCCATCCTTGGTAATTGCTTTAATCGCGAGTATGGTTTATTCCGGAATTGATGCCTGGTTTATCTATTTTTTAAAACCGCTCATTAATAAGGGGTTGGTCGCCAAAGATCGGGAATTTTTAACGTTCGCACCGATTTTAGTCTTAGTGATTTTTATGCTGCGCGGTCTTGCCAGTTTTTTTTCGAATTATAATATTGCGTCAGTGTCTCGCAATGTCATTATGAAATTGCGTCAGGATCTTTTCCTCCATTTACAAAAATTACCCGCCCGATTTTATGATCATTCGACATCGGGTCATTTATTATCTGTGATCCTTTACAGTGTTGAACAAGTGGCAAATGCCAGTGCGGATGTTTTAACAACAGCCGTTCAATCCAGTTTTTTTATTCTCGGTTTACTGATTGTCATGTTTAAAATCAGTTGGAAATTATCATTATTGTATTTCATTATCATTCCATTAATTACCTTAATTATGCGTTATACCAGCAAACGAGTCAGGCGGTTAAGTTTAAGTATTCAAGAATCCATGGGACATTTGACACACACGGCAGAAGAAAATATTGAAGGTTACAAAGTCGTCCGTGGATTTGGCGGTGAACAGTATGAAATTGAAAAATTTAACAAAGCCACGCGTATCAACCGTCAACGTGAAATGAAAGTCGTTGCTGCGCGTTCCATCAGTGTTTCCAGTGTGCAATTGATTGCTGCGATTGCCTTGTCTGCGACGTTATATGTGGCAACGCTCGATATTGCCGGTTCCATTTTATCGCCAGGCGGTTTTGTGACATTGATTGCTGCGATGCTGGCTTTGTTAAAACCCATGAAAGATTTAACGACCATGCAAAATAAATTATATCGGGGACTGGCCGGCGCGCAAACCGTATTTGAAATGCTGGATGAAAAACCGGAAAGTGATACGGGAACGCGAACTCTGACGCGCGCGCGCGGTCAATTAGAATTTCGTCATGTGAATTTTGATTATGAACAGAATAAAATGATTTTGCAGGATATTCATTTTTCGGTAAGACCGGGTGAAATTGTCGCGATAGTCGGTCGTTCAGGCAGTGGTAAATCCACACTGGTTAATTTGCTCCCGCGATTTTATGCAAATTTCAGCGGTGATATTTTATTGGATGAGATTTCCATTCGTGACTATCATTTAACGGATTTGCGTCGGCAATTTGCGATGGTCTCCCAGCATGTTGTTTTGTTTAACGATACCATTCGGAATAATATCGCGTACGGTTCTTTTGATAAAACGAGTGAAGCGCTTGTGAAAGCCGCAGCAAAAGCTGCTTATGCACTGGATTTTATCGACAATTTGCCTAATGGATTAGATACGTTGGTCGGTGAAAATGGTGTGTTACTCTCCGGCGGGCAACGCCAGCGCATTGCCATTGCGCGTGCCATTTTAAAAAATGCGCCGGTTTTTATTTTAGATGAAGCGACGTCTGCGTTGGATACGGAATCCGAACGTTATATTCAGTCGGCGTTAGATGGCTTAATGCAAAATCGCACAACACTGGTGATTGCGCATCGTTTATCGACGGTTGAACATGCCGATAAAATTATCGTACTGGATGAAGGTCGTGTTGTCGAAACAGGTACGCACGCGGATTTATTGTCACGCAATGGCGAATATGCCAAATTGTATAAATTGCAATTTAAAGATATCGATGCTGAGGCAGTTTGATGCGAAATCAAAAACAGAATTGGGAACGTCATTGGTATCGTCGATCTTTTACCTGGCTCACTCTGTTATTGCTGCCATTTTCCGGTTTGTTTCGGTTAATTGTTTTGCTGCGTTATTATGTTTACCATTTTAATCTCAAGAAAAAAGTTCAGTTTGATAAGCCTGTTATTGTCGTGGGTAATTTAACCGTGGGTGGTACGGGCAAGACGCCATTTGTGATTTGGCTTGCAGAAACACTCCAGAAAAAAGGCTATCGTCCCGGCATTGTGAGTCGGGGTGTCGGCGGAAAAAAATGTTGGCAGCCGTATTGGGTGGATGCGAACGCCAATCCAGCAGAAGTCGGTGATGAAGCGTTATTATTGGTAAAACGCACCCATTGTCCGATGGTATCCTGTATTGATCGCGTGGCAGCCGTTCAGGAATTATTAAAAAAAACGAATTGTAATGTGGTGATATCGGATGATGGTTTACAGCATTATCGTATGGATCGCGCGATCGAAATCGTGATCATCGATGGCCTGCGCGCGTTTGGCAATGGTCACATGCTGCCTGCGGGTCCCCTGCGTGAACCCTTGAGTCGACTGGATTCGGTGGATTTTATTATCGTCAATGGTCAGAGTTCGTTACCGTATGAAAAAATGTCTTTGCAGGGTGAGACATTATTTTCTTTAGTTTCACCGCATGAAAAAATACCATTAACAACCTTACAACATAAAACCGTGCATGCGCTGGCGGGCATTGGAAATCCCGAACGGTTTTTTTCATTTTTACGCAATCAATCTATCTCTGTGAAAGAACATAGTTTTCCGGATCATTATTTGTATGAACGGGATGATATTTATTTTGCCGATCCATTGCCGGTTGTGATGACAGAAAAAGATGCGGTGAAATGCAGTGAATGGGCGGATAAACGGCATTGGTATTTGCCGGTCGCGGCGGTCATGAGTTTGGATTTTGAAAAGAAATTTTGTTCTTTACTGGAGGGAATATGCAAGCATTAACAAAACTCTTTTTTTTGGTTGTCGCTATTTTTTCAATCGGGAAAGTCATGGCCTCACCGGTGATTTACACAGAAGACAAGCCCGCCATTACGATCACATCCGATCAACCGACTTTCACCATTAAACTGAAATCGAATCCGACGACGGGTTTCTCATGGTATTTACGGAGTTATGATGCGAATGTATTGCAACCGGTTAAACATGTTTTTTTAGCGCCTGAAAATAAAAAATTAATCGGCGCACCCGGTTATGAACTCTGGACGTTTCGGGTAAAACCGAATGGATTTTCGGTGCCGATGCAGACGATGATTCGTTTTGTTTATGGGCGGGCGTGGGAAGCGGGTGGGCAGGGGACGACGATGGTGTTTCAGGTGACGACGCGGGCGAAGGATTAGATGGTCGTTGGGGCGAAATGCTGTACGACCGGACTGATAGTTGACATTTTAAACCGGGATGATGGGTGACACTT
>CAZEEF010000052.1:0-11135 GCA_964511095.1 uncultured Coxiellaceae bacterium
CTTCATATGCCGCTTTCTTTAATTGGCTTTTAAGTTGAGTCAGTTGTTCCAATCGTGTGGCAAATAATTTTTTTAATGCGTCATTATTTTCGCGAATTTGATTAAGATACGGCAGAGTTTCATGTTCTAGATGTTGCATCAATTGTCCGCTTTTTTTGCATTTAAAACTCGCTGGCATTTCTTCAAAAAGCGCGTCTAGTGCATCCTGCAATAGGGCAGTAGGTTTTATTTCTTTCACTTCGTTCATGATTTCTCATTTTTGTTTTGTCTATCTTCGGGGTAGCAAATTATATTCATAAACAATGTGGGTTGTGGAGTACTTTAACGAAATCTATTACAAATTTGAAAGACCAGGCTTGTTTAACAAATTAAATTGACATTCTTTTCTAAAACGATGAAGCACTGTTATCTCATGGCAAACAACGTTGGTTACCTCTGTCTCATCTTTCGTCAATTTGATGTCAATCAAGAGAGAAGTTCCGAAATAATCATAAAACTCATCCAGTCCATTATTAATAATGTCCATATTTCTATTATTCACAATAAATGGCGTTGTTCCGCTAATCAGATTATTGATATCAATCGGTGTTGGACTCGGTCCTGGTTCCGGCGTTGGCGGAGGATTCGCAATGACAAAATTAATAAAATAAAATGGATCATTAATAATGCCTGAGGTATGAGCATGATTAGTGTAAGTCACACTGATACCCGATACATCAGGCAATACCAGAATGCTTTGCCCGGTATTGGTGCCAATCGCCGTTTGTATGGTTTGAAATGAACCGATTGGGCTCGAACTGTTCGTCACTAATGTACCCGAATCAAGCACATTACCCGAAGTCGGTGCTGAGAGCGTCAAGAGGATAGGTACAACATAGCCGCTAAAATCAATCGTATTCGCAACAGCTGAATTACCATTAATCGATAATGAACCGATCGATATCACATCGGTTAATGCAAATTGATGGTCACCGCCTGTACCACCCGTTAAAACGAGTGAGCGCGTTCCACCCGTGAGTGTATTGTTCAAACTGATATTTGAAGCGACTGAAGTCAGTGTGGTGAGTGAGCCACCGCCCAGGTTCACAGCACTCTCATAAGTTTGTGAACCACTGGTTGTAATGCCGGTTGTATTAATGGTTGTCGTATCACCTGTACCAATAAACAAACTGGCCAACGATGTGCTGGCACCGAGAAGATCATCAAAAAATAGGCTACCGCTGTTATTACCAATACTTAATCCTTGCGGTCCATCCAATGTACTATCAAATGTAATACCATTCGCTCCGCTTGAAGTCAGTGTTGTTAAACTACTAGCACCCAAAGTGACTGCGTTATGATAAATTTGCGAACCGGTTGTCGTCACATCGGTTGTATCAATAATAACAGGGGTATTGAAGTCCAAACCGGTTGTCGTACCAGTTGAATGGATGATATTACTGATCGTGAAAGCACCCGTACCGGAGGTTTGTAATGTCACATTCGGATTGGTCGAATTACCCAACGTCAGAACACTGCCTGAAAGGGAATACAGAATATTGGCGTCAGATAATGAACCTGCGGCTGTGGCCATATCGGTAGTGGAAAAACCCGTACTAGCGGTATTGATTTGAATCACATTTGGAATCAGGCTCAAAGCAGTTGTACTGCCATTAGTAGGTGCAGCAAGACCCAGAATATTACCCACCGTGCTAGCACCGCTCAGATAAATCAGGTAAGGAGAACTATTGCCTATCGTGCCATTACGTTCCTGAAAATAGAAATAATTATTAGCACCCGTATAGGCACTGTCGATCTGGCTGCCATTATTTGCAAGTAACAGTTTGCTACCACCACTGACAGGAGCCGTGCCTGAAAGAATGCGAGGTAGATTTGAATTAAAATTAGTTAAATAAGGATACGATATTCCAGCAAGAATATGCCATATACTGGATGAAAAACCAAAAGGAATAGCGGCCTGTAATACAGAAGTTGTATCGCCTGTACCACCCGCACTGGTCAATTGTCCTGATGTTTGAGTATCCCAGTAACTAAACGTCGTCGTACCTGTTCCACCATTGTTGTTCCCTACCAATCCGCCCGCACTACTACCCGCCGTAACATAACCTTGGCTATAGGAAGTTTGAATCGTTCCTTTGTTAACACCCGCAATACCCCCCGCAACCGAAGAAGAGGCAGATACATCACTGCTGAAATTGGCAAGGTTTGAAACGGTTCCAGACTGAATCATCCCGATCAGACCACCCACATTACTGACGCCGCTGATTGAACCACCTGAAATGTAAGCGATAGTCAGCGCTCCACCTGAAAAGAGACCCACAATACCGCCAACATTTTGATGACCATTCATGATAGGACTCACCAGACCAACGTCTGCCAGTGTCGCATTTGAAGTGGCACCAAAAAGACCCACATTATCCAAGGCGGTATTATTCACATAAAGATTCACGATCGTATGATTGTCGCCTTCAAATCTACCTGTAAAAGGCGTTGCGTTAGTACCTATCGGTATAAAACCCGCTCCGGCATTCCAACCACTCGTTGCAGAAGCATCAATGCGTTGATTTAATACATAACTGCCACTTAAATTCTGATTGATGTTTTCTAAATCGTTCACATCATTCACTACCATATAAGCAGTCACTGGATCAGTTCCCGTATTCGTATAGCTGACAGGCGTTGTATAACTGATTGGTGTGTAATGAATCACAACCGCACCGCCTCCACTCATTGTAAATGTGCCATTATTCGTCACAATTCCATCTCCCGAACCGACAGCGAATGCAGCTTTATTGTTTGCTTGCAGAGTGATACTGCCGCCCGATGGGTTGGATATCGTGACTCCTGAATTAACGGTGATATTGCGAAATGCGCTGATGGTCAGTTTGGTTGCGTTCGACCATGTAATCGAATTTGCAATGGTAATATCACCCGCCTGAGTGCCGCCCGAACCTGTCACGACCAAAATATTGGCCAAGGCCAATTCATTTTGTAAATCAGTCACGGTCAATATGGAGTTATCAACATTGCTGGTATAAGTATTTGATGAAAATGTAGCGGTCGTCGGGCCTGTTGTTTGAATCGTTAAATTTTCAGGATCCAGTAACCAGGTTCCTGTTGTTCCATAGGGCGCTAGTAAATTAATTTTTGCATCGGCAACATCCAGATAGTGACCCGATGTTTCAACGAATCCACCGTCACCACCTTCTAATCCGCCGCGTGCCGAAATGCTCCCATGAAATGCCGTGTCATGATCGGCCCATACAATCACTTTACCGCCATTGCCATTTTGAATGGCATCGGCATTAATTTTGACGCCTTTGTCTACTTGCGTTGAATAGGCATTCTGTTCTGGACCTTTTCCCTGATAATTTCCACCAATTAAAACCGTACCGCCACCTGAATACCCACTCGCGTCAATCACGGTGGGTTCTTCAAGATGGACATTTCCCGCCAGTATTTTAACGGTACCGCCACGTGTATTTTTATGTTTACCCGATACATCAATTCTTCCCGCCACACGCACATTGCCGTCACCGCCATCTAAAATAATGGTGCCATTTCTCTGTGACACAGAATGCGCCTGCGCAACGCCTCTCATATTGATGGCATTATCAACAACACCGCGTGCGGTGCGTGCCGTCATAATGATCGTTCCACCATTCGCCACGATGACGCCCGTGTTGCTGACAGCATCCTTTAATTTATTTCCATTGCGATCGACACCCGCTGATGGCGTTGCTTCATCCACCGTAAAATTCACTAAGCCATCGCCCGACAAATCCACCGTAAATTTATTACCTGAAGCCAATACAACACTGCCTGTGCGTGCTTCGATCGTTCCATCATTTCTAACGCCTGTTCCAATTAATGCAACGAGTCCATTTTGGGCTGCACGGATTTTACCTTCGTTAATCACCGATCCATTGTAAGCAGAAGCCTGATCGAAATGATATTTTCCGGCTAAAAAATTCGTATCACTGATATCACTCGTCGATGCAATAATGCCACCGACATCCACGCGTGCGGTAGGTCCAAAATAAATACCCGCCTGATTCACTAAAATAATTTTGCCTGTTGCTGTCAATTGACCATAAATTTGCGATGCACCCTGATTGGGATTAATACGATTCAACGCAATCCCACCGGCAGGTTGTTGAAAATGGGTTTTTTCAGCAGCACCGATATTGAAACTTTGCCAGTTCAGAATGGCTTTCTGGCTGCTTTGATTGACCACAGTGGTGTTTGGTGATTGTTGAACGGATACTTGACCGGCTGCCACATTATCCAGTACAGGATTGGCCAGCGTCGCTTCTACCATCAAAATGGCTGCAACAAATACAGATAATCGAATCACTGTCCTGTTACCTACATTGCAGCTCTTCTTCACTTGCATACCCCCTATCCAGAATGAAAAAACAACAGGTTAAAAACAAACCAATCTGATGTTTTCTGGAACATATAGTTGAGTATAGGTGGGGTTTAGAAATTTACCTGAATTTGATTAATTTTCCTTATTAATCATCGAGTTAAGTAAATTTTAACCCAAAAAAATCGCAAAACTGTGACACAGAAAAAGAAAATATTTAATATAATCATAAGGTTAGGTCATTTTTCCCAGGGAAAGAGTCGATATCCAGGGTTCAGGTGCACTCAATTCGGCCCACTGTGAAGCTACGTCCGACCAGCCGCCAAATGTGTAGTATTTAAACTGCCTCTTCGTAACTCATAGTTCGATCTTGCATTTTCATGTCTGATTTCTGCCTTAACGCCTCAATAATTAACCGCTGATCAAGATCAAGTGGGAACAATCCATATGGATTAATGTGCGCGTGGATCAAGGGTGTTAGCGCTCGCTTATCTTCTGGCGTCAATTTATTCATCCATTTGGAATCAGATAAGACCTCTTGGATAATCAACGTATTGATATACACCATGCATACTTGCAGTAAATGCAAGCAAACAACAGATAATTCTTGGTCATCTTTTTTATTGGTAGATATCTCACCTAATTTTCCATAAAAAATAAACCCCATAATACCATTTAATCTTTCGACAACATTCAGTGAATCATGAATCTCAATTCGTAATTCTTCTGATGATAAATTTCGGCATAAAAATATTGTTTTTACAGCGTGACCGATTTCAGTCAGTGCTTTATAAACTGGATGACTGTAATTGTCTTTGCTAAATCGTTTAATAATAACATCTGCCTCTGCTGTTCCAGTTTTTAATGCAACTACGTATTTTACAACCTCATCATAATTTTCTCTGATGATACTCCAATTAATGGTGTCTTTTAAAATTGGCGTTAAGTTCGGATATTTATTCTTATCTTTTGCAGAAGAGAAATATAATTTCTGTTTATTTAAATTTTTAAGGCGGGGCAGCAAATCAAAATGTAACAAATGACTGAAACCAAAACCAACAGTGCTTTGTCCGTGAGTATCAGTGTATCCTTTTTTCAAATCCATATCTGTTGAATGCCTTAGAATCCCCTGCATCATGGCACCTACTTCAGAAGAAGAACATGTTTTTAATTGCGAATAGATACACGCTGCTTTTTTGTCAACGTGCCAATAAATCATAACACCTCGACCACGATATCGAGTATGCCATTCTGTCATGAGATTTTGATCCCAACTACTGACTTGAGTAGAATCACATGCAACGCCAGTCGTTGCTTCTCCCCAAATTAGTGGGTCTCTAATAGCAAGAATTTCATTTACAATATCAACAATCGCTGCTCTTACAGTTGGTATTTGTATAAACCGTCTTTTAATATAGCGAAGATCAGCATCGCTCGCATCCGCATTGGCTGCGCTAATTCGCTTTAGCCCGGTATTGCTGCCAATAGCGTATAAACATAATAACAATCTTTTTTGTAACTCATCTTTGCTAATTTTTTCTCGGCTACCCACTGTATGAAATTGCTTAGTGAAACCTATACGCAAATCAGCTTCTTTCAAAATATCTATTAGATTAATGGTAGACCAACGACGATTAATCTCTTGTTGGAGTGATTTTAAATTAACAGGTTCTGCCTGTGGATCAGATGGCGATAATTTTATTTTTCCACCATCTTGTTCCAGTATTTTAACTTTAGTATCCCCAGGTATATCATCGTTTAATTGGCAAAGGTTCTGATCAAGCGCAGCTCTGAGAGGATTGATAAAATCATCAGGATTTAATGGCAAATTTAACATTTTATAATAATGCTCGCGACGAACATCAAAGTCTTTTGGTGTATCTTCATCCGGATTACGAAAAATATAAGCACCTTCAATCCAGACGGATTTGCAGCGAAGCAGTTTGCGTAATTCTTCTAATACAGCCACTTCATAATTCATGCAGTCAACTTTATATATTGTGTTATCTGGCGCTCCTTCAACTACCATGGAAACCCATTCATTTGGAACAACTCCTTTGATAGGAATCGTTTCTGAATCTGGATAATATTTGCTATCAGTATTTTTATGCTGTTTGATAAATTCAACAGCATTCAATAAATCCTTAAATTCAGGATTATTTGTACGAAAAACAAATGCGTCCAATAAAAACAAGAGAATCTTTCTATGGGCATGAGAATATAGAGATCGCATTTTTGTTTTTACTTTTGTTTGATACCACTTTTTTTTGTTGTGTAGTTCTGTTGCTAGGTTTTGCAGTGTTTCTTGACTAACTTTAGGATAAATTTCTTGTTGAATTATACCGCCTGGTTTTGTTGCGGCCGTGCTTGAAAGAGCGTAGAGAATATCAAATTTACCATTGACACATTTTACTTCCGCTAAAATTTGTTTAGTAAGACTTGATTCCGCCGTAGTTTTCATTTTATGAATTAATTGAATTAGCATATTTGCTAAATTATCAGTCATTAACTGAGAACGGATATAACAAAATGCTGCCATAGATGTGTAACGTATTTCAGGGTCATGGTCATTAATGTTGCTTGGCAATTCAGCAATAATGCGCACGTAATACTTTTGTAAAAGCTTTCTGGGTAAAGTATTAAATATCTCTGTTGGAATCGGAATTTGACGGATACAATTAATTTTATCAATCTCAGCAATCACATTTTTAAGTCTAGCGCCTGCAATATCTTTTTTGAGATGGCGCAGCTTGATATCTAAAACACAACTAATTTCTTCATCTTCAATACCAGTGACATTATCATTTAGTAGGCTATCAATTAATTTTATCGTTCCAGGATGCATTTTCTCAAAAATACTTGAGAAAAATTGTTGTTCAAATTTATGTGATGCTGAACGCACATATCGTTCCAATTCTCTTGGTGTGAATGATTCTAATTTATTTTCACGAAAAAACTTGCCTGCTTCCTCACATGCCTGCGGAATGGTAGGTGCTTGTGGCAATACATGTTCTATTAACCAGGCTATTAATTTTTTACTATCCATAATGGTTGCTTGACGATATCCTAAGAAATCGCGTATTTCTTGGCGAAAACGTTCGCTCGTGCGATTTTCCCAGTTAATATTTTTTATTAATTTAGAGCTGATGCCTAGCTGATTAGATATGAACTGAATTATTTCATGTGAAATGATATCACCATTCATAGGAAATCGATTTTCTAATCGAAAAAACTTCAGCATCACTGCGAATAATAGTTTTGTTTTAAACTGTTTTGATTGAACAAAACGTTGTTCTTCGCTATCCAATAGTAATAATTCTGTATCAATATTATTTTTATTCATCACTCGTCTTTAAATAATTATAAAAAGTGGGTCGACTAACCTGAAAAATTTTACAAATCTCAGATACTGTAATATTTCCATCTTTATAATGTTGTTTGAGTTTACTAATTTGTCGTTTATTTAACATGGGAGGTCTCCCACCCATGCGTCCTCTTACACGCGCAGCTTTTAATCCTGCTTGTGTACGTTCAACGATAAGATCGCGTTCAAATTCGGCAAGCGAACTAAAAATATGGAATATAAGCTTCCCACCGCTTGTTGTCGTATCAATGCTTTCTTGCAGACTTTTAAAGAAAATTTTCTTTTCATGCAAGTTTTTTATTGCTTGAATTAAGTGCTGCAACGAGCGCCCGAGACGATCTAATTTCCAAACAACCAATGTGTCACCTTCACGTAAATATGAGAGGGCTTTTTCTAATCCAGGTCGTTGTGATTTAACGCCACTGGCAACGTCAGTAAAGATTTCCTCGCAACCGGCGTTTTTTAGTGCATCTTCCTGCATATGAAGGTGTTGGTCTTCAGTTGAAACTCTGGCATATCCTATCAACATGGTAAATTCCTTACGTTTTGGAGGGCGGATTGTACAATAACTCGATGGGTATCACATAGTTCCTTAATCATGATTTCTGTATACCATTTTCTTACACTTTTTCTGGCAAATAACCCTTGGTTTATGTTAGAGTCGCCAGCGTTAAGAAAACGTTCGTTTTTTAGATTAATTAAAAATGATCATTAAGATTAAATTCTTTGAAAAAACTAAGTAGATTTTTTTTGGATGTGAACTAATGAAATCACGGGAAATTGAGAATATTTTTATTCCTTTATCTGATGGATGCAAATTAGCTGCAAAAATTTGGCTACCAGAAAATATATCAGACTTACCTGTCCCCGCTATTTTAGAATATCTACCTTATCGAAAACGTGATGGAACAGCCCAGCGTGATCAACTTACTCATCCTTATTTTGCAGCACATGGCTATGCATCAGTGCGAGTTGATATACGCGGATCGGGTGAATCTGATGGTTTATTATTAGATGAATATACCAAACAAGAACAAGATGATTGCCTAGAAGTTTTAAATTGGATTGAAAAACAACCCTGGTGCAGCGGAAAAATAGGCATGATGGGAATTTCTTGGGGAGGCTTTAACTCATTACAAGTTGCCGCACGTAGACCCTCTAATTTGCATGCTATCATTTCACTTTGTTCTACAGACAATCGCTATACGGATGATATTCATTATATGGGCGGTAGCTTATTAAATGATAATTTTCAATGGTCAGCTATCATGTCTGCAATGATGTCTAGAGCACCTGATAAAAAATTATTAGGCGATAATTGGAAAAAAATCTGGCTAGATCGATTAACACATCAAGTTTTATTATCGACGACTTGGTTACAACATAAAGAATATGATGCTTTTTGGAAACATGGTTCAATATGTGAAGATTGGTCAGCGATACAATGTCCTGTTTATTTAATCGGTGGATGGGCAGATGGATATACCAATACCATTCCACGGATGCTTCAATTTTTACAAGCTCCTCGTAAAGGTTTAATTGGGCCTTGGGCGCATAAGTATCCTCATTTTGGTAAACCAGGCCCACAAATTGGTTTTTTAACAGAAGCTTTGCGTTGGTGGGACAAATGGTTAAAGGGAATTGAAACTGGAATCATGGCTGAACCCATGTACCGAGTTTGGATGCAAAATTCTATATTGCCCGCACCTTATTATGAAATGCGCCCCGGGAGGTGGATCGCAGAAGAAACATGGCCAAGTGATCGTTTACGTTTAGAAAAATTCTTTTTATCAAGCGGAAATAAATTGATAACAGTTCCACCCAGCATAACGGATGTTGTTTATGGTGTATCCCCACAATCGGTGGGTGAAACTGCAGGAGCATGGTGTGGTTATGGAATGAGCCCTGAAAAACCCATTGATCAACGTGTTGATGATGCTCGATCCATTTGTTTCGATAGTGAACCTCTTTCACAACCATTAGAAATTTTGGGCTCACCTACAATAGAGTTAGATGTAACAGTTGATAAACCGGAAGCATTTATCGCTGTTCGCTTAAATGAAGTATTTCCCGATGGTACTTCGGCAAGAATTTCTTACGGTGTGCTTAATCTCACCCATCGAAAAAATCATGAAGAAATTATGCCAATTCATCCGGGTGAAAAAATGCATGTCAGTATTTCATTAAAAAATATTGCTCATTCGTTTGCACCAGAAAATCGTATACGAGTTTCCGCGTCAACAACGTATTGGCCATTGGTTTGGCCTTCTCCATCTGTTGTGACATTAGGTATTTTTATGGGTACAAGTTATCTATCAATGCCTACACGTTCTCCACGTAAAGAAGATCAACAGCTAGCTCCATTTGCTGGTGCAGATGGAGCGCCGCCACTTGAGGTAACTTATTTTCGTCCTGCCTCTGGTCAGCGTATTATTGAACGAGATATTGGAATAGATACTGTTATTTATCATGTCATTGAAGACTCAGGTGACATGCTGATCAACAATATAAATTTAAGAACCGATTATATTCAAAAAGAAAATTACACTATCTGCGATAAAAATCCTCTCTCTGCAAAAATCAATATCGATACGACTATTTCGATTAGTCGTGATGATTGGAAAACACGCACAGAAATGAAATCGGAAATGACTTCAGATGAAACCTCTTATTATTTAAAAGCAAATTTAAATGCCTATGAAAATGATAAATTTATTCTAACAAAAAAGTGGAATGAAAAAATACCTAGGGCATCTTATAGTAAAGAACATCACTTATTTAAACCAAGCTCAAATGAGCAAGAAAAAAAACCACATAAGCCAACATCACCAGTTATTAGTAATTTACGTAGTCGTTTATGAAGATTTTTTCCAAAGTCGCTAATTCGATTAGAGACAAGGACAGACACAAGGTGAAAAGAAGAATGTACGAACTTTTATGTAGCCTAAATTTAAAGAGATAGTAAAAATATTACACATTTGGCGGCTGGTCGGACGTAGCTTCACAGTGGGCCAATTCCGCGGAAATGTATCAGCCACTGAATAATACCGTTACGCCAACATTCGGTTGGATGAATCATTCGCATGTAGCGTTTTAAAATAGCTGGATAGGAGTATGATATTTGTTTCGCAGGACGGTTGTAGTGAAGGATTGAAAATATGATTGCGATAATTGAAGCTTATAAAGCGGGATTGCTTAAAACAAATAACTGGCTGCCTAATTTGATTGCAGGAATCATTGTGGGTGTTGTGGCTTTACCATTAGCCATGGCATTTGCAATTGCTTCAGGTGTGTCTCCAGAGCAAGGATTATATACAGCCATTATTTCTGGGTTTATTGTTGGGATGTTTGGTGGAAGTCGAGTACAAATCGCAGGCCCTACAGGTGCTTTTATCGTTATTC
>CAZEEF010000053.1:0-11066 GCA_964511095.1 uncultured Coxiellaceae bacterium
TATAGTTTACATCATCGTCATCACTTTCCTCATGTGCTGATATAATAGGAAGCGGGATATTGTCTTGAGGTGGTTTAAATATTGGTTCATCTGGTTTTGTCTTTAACTTCGAAAGCAAATTGAAATCATTAATACTTCCAGGACCTCCAGGAGCACGAACAAACTCATCGATTAAGTTAGGAGCAGCTGGGACTGGGACATCAGGTAAGCTAGGAGCGCAGGGAACACCTACTAGTATTTCTTTAACCTCAACATTGCTAGACGATACTTGTGCAAAAACAGTAGGTCCACCGTTTCCATAGACTGACAATGCGCGCTGTTTTTCGGGACCATTCATAAACTTGCTTTCGGGTGAATTCATTCCTCCAGGACCACCTACTCTTTGTTCATCAAGTTCGAAGGTGTTATTTTCATTTTCCCGACCTGCCACGCAGTTATCTGCTAGTTGCGCTTTTATTAAATCTTGCAATGGAATTTTTAAAAGTTCTGCTATATCCATATCAGAATATATTTCATCTATTAATTTTGCTCCACCTAATTGAACATCTATTCCTTCCATCGCTTTTTTTAAATCAGGTAGATCTTCTATCATAATATCGAGCTTTGCATGCCAAAGTCTCAGTGTTTTAAAAGATTTAATTTTTTTCACAGTTGTTAAAAGTTCAAAGAAATCATTTTTAGATAAATGAACACCGCCATTTAAACTCATCTCTTCCATTCTCGTATTTGTTTTTAATGAGCTAATTAAAAGCTGAGCCTTTTCGTGATCAAATAATTTAAAATTATACTTTTTCTCAAGCTCTTTTGCGTAAGATGTGTAATCAAGATAAAATTTTGTATATAAATCTTGTTGTATGCCATCCGCACATGACTCAACTGTACCCATGACAGAGCCATCACGTCCAATGTCACTTGGTAACTGAATGATATTTGCAAGGTCGTTACGCGCCAATGCAATACTTAAAGACTCACTCGAAAAAGAAATAGTATCGTAATAATGATTGACTTGTATGGTGGCGAATTTTTTATTTTTATAACATATCTCGTAATATGTTCTTACCGCATATTCTGTTTCACATTTTTGAGTATAAGAAAATCCTTTGTCTTTGGGTAATTGTATGAAAAATTGCTTTTGTTCTGCATTAAACACAAAATGATCGGGCGTAATACCGAGATAACTTAAATGCTTCATGCGAAGATTTTTTGGATCAGGTTTTTCCGCTGTTCCAATAGGAAGAAATATATCTGGTTTTTTTTCTTCAAGCTCTTTTTCGGCTTCTAATACTTCTTCACTTTTCAATACCGATGTCGGTAAGCAATCAAGATTTTTAATTGTCAGTTCATGATGAATATAACCATCGATCTTTGTTTCGCAGATTTCAACATCTTTATAAAATAATTTATAGGTACAACCATTTGGTTCATTTGTTAACTCTGAACGTAATATCGTTTCCTCCGTTTTAAGAAAACAAATAGATTTTCCACTGTACTCTGAACAATCTATAAAATGTAACCATGTCATAAGGCCTTTAGATGTTAATTTTTCTATTAAATCTTTTCCTTCACGAAAAGGAAATAAAAATACAGGGATTTGTTTTGGCATATGTACTCAATAAAAATGACTCAATGAATATTGTTCTGAAGCAGGCAATCCTTAAGCCCGCTTATATCGTCCGATTAAAGTCGCTGTCGCAATAATGTGTTTCTGCATAGCCGTTTCTAAACTTGCCTTATCAATACCCAGAGGCAAATCTAAAGTCCGATCCAACGCATACAGTTTAAATACATATCGATGCTCCCCATTCGGCGGACAAGGCGCGCCATAAGCCAGGTTTCCCCAACTGTTTTTTCCATATTTTGCGCCTTCCGGTAATGCGGTTAAATTTTCTGATAATGCCATTGTTGTTTTTGGAATATTAAACAAAATCCAATGATCCCAAACACCACTCGGTGCATCAGGATCATCCATAATCAATACGAATGAATTTGTTTTATCTGGACTATGACTCCATTGTAATGGAGGAGAGATTCCCTTTCCGTCACAAGAATAGTTGGCTGGAATAGGGGTATTATTTTTGAAAGCCAGGCTCATCAATTCCATAGAAAAAACCTTCATAGACATTGTTAACAATAGGATAAAAATAAGTAGACGCATGTCATCTCTCCTTAACGAACTAATACAGCAGGGTTCAACAATTCCGCCCGATAATATTTTAACTCTTCAATCGATTCGCGAATATCATCTAACGCCAAATGTTTCGATTCTTTTTGAAATCCGGAATAAACTTTCGGCGCCCAACGTTGCGCTAATTCTTTTAAGGTACTCACATCCAATAGGCGATAATGAAAAAAACTTTCCAGTTTTTGCATGTAACGCCACAAAAATCGTCGATCTTGATGCACGCTGTTACCACACAGAGGGGATTTGCCTTCCGGCACATATTGGCGGAGAAATGCCAGCGTCAGCGCTTCTGCTTCCGATTCTGTCACCGTACTTTCCTTGACGCGCGTTACCAATCCTGATGCGTTATGCTGACGAGTATTCCAGCTATCCATTCCCTGCAGCAATTCATTCGATTGATGAATGGCAAGAACAGGACCTTCAGCAATGATCGTGAGATCAGAATCTGTCACCACGGTCGCGATTTCAATAATGCGTTCTTTTTCCGGATTCAGTCCGGTCATTTCCATATCCATCCAGACGAGATTATTTGCGCTGACAGTCATAAGCATTTAGCCTTTTCAATGAAGAAATGTATTTTAACAGGCGCCTCATCGTATTAAAATCGAAAAAAATTTGGAGTGGAATGACCATGTCGTCTTTTTCTATCGAGTTAATCGTTGCTATTATCATTGCCTATTTGATCGGCTCCATTTCAACTGCCATTGTCACCTGTAAAATAATGGGGTTACCGGACCCCAGAAAACAGGGTTCGGGCAATCCAGGCGCAACAAATGTATTACGGTTCGGCGGGAAAAAAGCAGCCATCATCACATTAATAGGGGACATGATGAAAGGCCTCATTCCTGTCCTGATTGCCAAGTGGTATGGGTTAGATACATTGGGTTTAAGTTTTGTCGCGTTTGCGGCTTTTGTGGGTCATCTTTATCCTGTCTTCTTTCGTTTTCAAGGCGGTAAAGGTGTCGCCACGGCTTTTGGCTGCCTCGTTGCACTTTCTGGATGGCTAGGATTATCACTCGCGGCCACTTGGCTTATTTTTGCTATTCTCTTTCGTTATTCATCACTCGCTGCATTACTCTCTGCATTACTTGCGCCATTATATGCGTGGTATTTCACTAATATGGATTACACCCTGACAGCTTGTGTCATCAGTGTTTTATTAATTTGGCGTCATCGCAAAAATATCCACCAATTAATACAGGGAAAAGAACGTAAAATTGGTAAATAATAAACCAGTATTTGTATATTTATTGGCATAATTCCTCTATAATGCTCAATTTGAGGAGGAATTATCATGCTTAGCTTTTTAAAAAAACCTTTCATTGAAAAACAAAAAATGGTTGATGATCCGCAACAAAAAGAACTCAAATTACATGAAGAAGCCCAGGACAAAATAGTAACGCTTATAAGCCTTTTGGAAGAACTGAAAACCCTACACGAAAGCAGAAGTGATATGGCTTTGATCACAAAATGCTTTGATAAAATTAAAGCTTATAACGAATTTACTTCACAGACGGCAAAAAAGCCAAGCAAAGAAAACCCTTTTCTTAACTTGGTCACAATGCATCTTAGACTAATACAACCCCATTTGGATAATGAGATTCTTCTCAAAGAAAATGGCCAACGAATACAAGGTCGTGAAGAAGCATTAGCTCATTTCAATCAATTTCATGCGCTAGTCATTTCGTCACTGCAAAGGACAATGGACGAACAAAACATATCGATTCATCACTTGAACACATCGATAGCAAAACGACCCGGATAAAATGGAAGACCGTTAAACTCAATCAGACAATGGCCAGCGAGGAAACACTTCGATGGCCAAATCTGTTCTGTCTCCCGCTAACAATTTTTGACAGCCGACATAAGCAATCATCGCGCCATTATCCGTGCAAAATTCCATGCGAGGAAAATAGACTTTACCCTGTTCTTTCTGCAGCATTTTTGTCAATTCCATCCGTAAAGCCTGATTGGCACCGACGCCACCTGCCACTACGACTGTTTTCCAACCTGTTTCACGTAATGCACGCCGACATTTAATCACAAGCGTTTCTACAACCGCCTCTTGAAACGCACACGCAATATCGGCTTTGGTTTGGGAATCTAAACCATATTTATTGGCCGTATTCACCGCAAATGTTTTTAAACCGCTAAAACTGAATTCCAACCCAGGCCGATCAATCATGGGGCGGGGAAAATGAAATCGTTTGGGATCGCCCTGTTCTGCTAATTGAGCGAGCACAGCGCCGCCAGGATAGCCCAATCCTAATAATTTTGCGGTCTTATCGAATGCTTCACCGACCGCATCGTCAACCGATTCGCCTAAAATTTCATACTGTCCCATGCGCTCCACTTTCACTAACTGGGTATGACCGCCTGAAACCAACAAGGCAACAAAAGGAAACGCTGGCGGATCTGATTCCAGCATCGGAGCCAGTAAATGGCCTTCCATGTGATGAACCCCAACGGTTGGCACATCCCACGCAAATCCAATACTGCGGCCAATGGTCGCGCCCACCAATAAAGCACCCATCAAGCCCGGACCTGCTGTATAAGCCACTCCATCGATATCTTTAGATGTTAATTCAGCATCTTGCATGACTTTTTCAATCAATGGAATTGTCTTACGCACATGATCACGAGAGGCTAATTCCGGCACGACTCCGCCATATTCCGCATGCATTGCCACCTGGCTATACAAGGCATGCGCCAATAAACCCTGTTCCGAATCATAAATGGCGACCCCCGTTTCATCACAGGATGTTTCAATGCCTAATACACGCATTATTGCTATTACCTCTAAATAACTTGCTCTATTGAACAACTTTTTTTGCTTTTCTCAAAATTACCTATTAGAATCTGCCATTCTTCTATAATGAGTAAGACGGAGTAAAGAGTCAAAATGCCAAGTATACGTGTAAAAGAGAATGAAAACTTTGAAGTCAGCTTACGTCGTTTCAAACGTCTTTGTGAAAAAGCCAGCATTTTAGCTGATTTGCGTCGCCATGAATTCTATGAAAAACCCACCTGGAAGCGCAAGCGCAAAAAAGCGTCTGCCGTTAAACGCTATCAGAAAAAATTGATGCGTGAACAGGTCGCCATAGAAAAAGATCGTCGTAAGTAATTTTCAACCTTTTACAAAGAGTTAATACGTATGACTACGTCCGCGATCAAGGGAAAGATTCAAGAAGACATGAAAAGCGCCATGCGCAATCAGGAAAAAGATCGTTTATCCGCTATACGTCTTATTCTGGCTGCTCTCAAACAGCGTGAAGTGGATGAACGCATTGTGCTCAGCGACGAGCAAGTGCTGGCTGTTTTAGACAAAATGTTGAAGCAGCGGCGTGAATCTGTCACCCAGTTTGAAATAGCCAATCGTTCGGATTTAGTCGAAAAAGAAATGGCAGAAATCCAGGTAATTCAAGCCTACCTGCCTGCGCAATTGAGCCCTGAAGAAATTGATACTCTGATCAATGCCGCTATCCAGGAAACCGGCGCAAACTCTGCGCGCGACATGGGTAAAGTGATGGGTGTATTGAAGCCAAAACTGCAAGGTCGTGCCGATGTGGCGGCTGTCAGTAACAAAGTGAAAGAACGGCTTTCGTAACTTCTTAATGAAGTGACTGGCCCATCATTGCCATTTCTGCTGTATACTGACTTTCCAACTTCTATCCCGTCGTCCCGCGGAATCTCATTGACGACAGACCTAGCCACCTCCCCAAAATCCCAGTAAGATGCTGCTATGGCCAACCACATCCCACGCGAATTTATCCAACTGCTATTGAGCAGAATTAACCTGGTTGATTTAATCGATAACCGCGTGCCCTTACGCAAAAAATCGTCTAACAATTACTTTGCCTGCTGCCCTTTTCACACCGAAAAATCCGCTTCTTTTTCAGTCAGCCAAGTCAAACAATTTTATTATTGCTTCGGCTGCGGCGCTCACGGCAATGCCATTGATTTTTTGATGCAGTATGATCGTCTCGAATTTCCCGAAGCGGTGGAAACACTCGCAAGACAGGCTAACATGGAAATTCCGCACGAATCCAATTCTGTTCTGCGCCAGGTTATTTCAACGCAGTTATATGATTTATTGGAACAGGCGGCGCAATTTTATCAACAAAAATTAAAACAATCCCCGCGCGCTATCGATTATTTAAAAAAACGCGGTTTATCGGGTGAAATCGCCAAAGAATTTGGTTTAGGATTCGCTCCGCCCGGCTGGGATCCGCTGTTGCAAATGTTAGGAAAAACGCCGCCATTAAGACAACAATTATTAGAAACCGGCATGCTGATTAAAAAAGACGATGGCGGCTATTATGACCGTTTTCGCGAAAGAATTATGTTTCCCATTCGAGATCGCCGCGGGCGTATCATCGGTTTTGGCGGACGCATACTGGATCAAGGTGAACCAAAATACCTTAACTCACCTGAAACCGCCATCTTCCAGAAAGGCCACGAACTCTACGGTCTTTACCACGCACAAGAATTGAATCGACAACTTGATCGCGTGATTATTGTGGAAGGTTACATGGATGTCATCGCCCTATTTCAGCATGGCATCACTTATGCAGTTGCCACATTAGGTACCGCCACGACCACAACGCATTTACAACGATTATTTCGACATACCTCTGAAATTGTATTCTGTTTTGATGGCGATGAAGCAGGACGTCGAGCCGCCTGGCGTGCATTACTCGTCACCTTACCGGTTATGCATGATGAAATTCAAGTCCGTTTTATGTTTTTACCGGATGGCGAAGATCCTGATTCACTCATTCGCAAAGAAAAACAAAATGGATTTGAAAGCCGCATTCAAAATGCCTCCACCTTATCGCACTTTTTTTTCCAGTCACTGGCCGCGCAATCTGATTTAACCAGTATGGATGGTCGTGCGCGTTTTGTTAAGCTCGCCACTGAACATATTCATCAAATGCCCGATTGTATTCTTCGACAAATGATGCTGGATGAACTGGCAAAACGCGCCCGCATGGATATTAAAGAACTGAAATCCAAAACAAGAATAAAGATGATCACCCCTTTAAAACAAAAAGCCCGGCCTCCTTCAGCGTTACGATTAGCGATCACATTACTCATTCAACAACCTGTTTTGGGACAATTAATTGACCAACCTTTACCTCCTCTTGAATTACGCGGTTACGAACTGTTACAGGAAATGCATAAGCTTATAAAACAACATCCTGAACTCACGACCGGAGGATTGCTTGAATGCTTTCGTGAACGGGAAGAAGTCAAATCGCTGGCTAAATTAGCCCAAACAGAACACATGATTCCTGAAGACGGTATCCAAAACGAATTTCAGAGCGCCATTCAGCATTTGCGAAAATTAGGTCATAAACAACTTATCGATCAATTAATTGCAAAAGCCAGCCAAACAGCTCTTTCTGCTGAAGAAAAATTTAGGCTGGATGAATTGATTCGATCCAAATAAATTTCTCGTGCCAGCCCTACTCCTTTTTAGCACTGCACATTCCCGAATTAGTTTAAATTATAATCAACAAATACTGCATTTTCGTACACCAAACAATTAAAACTTATTAAATAAGCTAGTTCAAAACCAAAACAATGCGTATAATTGTAGGTTTATTCATATTTATACAAGTCGGGGCACTATGGATCAAGAGCAGCAACGATCACGTTTAAAAGAATTAATTGCCAAAGGCAAAGAGCAAGGTTACTTAACCTATGCTGAAGTGAATGACCATCTTCCACCGGATATTGCTGATCCCGAACAAATCGAAGATATCATTAGTATGATCAATGATATGGGCATACGTGTTGCAGAAGTCGCGCCCGATGCTGAAGAATTACTCCTTGCAGACAATGAAGCCGCTGATGAAGTGGCCGCTGAAGAAGTGGCGAGTGCGCTGGCTTCTGTTGACAGTGAATTTGGCCGCACAACAGATCCTGTTCGTATGTATATGCGTGAAATGGGCAGCGTCGAACTCCTCTCGCGTGAAGGTGAAATTGCTATTGCCAAACGCATCGAGGAAGGCATGAACCAAATGCTGACGACGATGGCTTATCAGCCGCAAATGATTGCGGAAGTTCTGGCTGATTATGAGCGTGTTGAAAAAGGCGAACACCGCTTGAGCGATATCATCAGCGGTTATGTCGAACCCAATATTCTGGCCGATGAAGAACCCCTGGAAAAAGAAGCTGCTGCACTGCTCGAAGAAGTGGAAGAGGAAGAAGGCGGCGAAAGCGGCGAAGGATTTCTGGACGAAGAAACCGGTCCTGATCCGGAAGTGGCAAAAGCGCGTTTTGCGGAATTGCGTCAACTTTATGATGAAGCCATTGCTGTAGAAAAAAAACATGGCTTGGCTCACAAAAAAACAGCGCAAAAACGCGAAGCTTTGGCAAAATATTTCATGGAAATCAAATTGGCTTCCCGTCAATTTAATAAATTATCGCGTAAAATGCGCAGCTTGCTCGATGAAATTCGTATACAAGAACGTTACATCATGAATTTATGCGTGAACAAAGCGCGCATGCCGCGTAAAACATTTATCACTGCATTTATCAATAATGAAACCAATTCGGATTGGTTTGTTATTTCGGAACATAAAAACAAAAATTATTATTCCGAAGTAGACAGATATATGTCGGACATTCAGCGTGCGCAGAAAAAATTGATCACCCTTGAAGAACAAATGAAAATGTCCATTCCTGAAATCAAGGAAATGAATCGACGCATGTCTATCGGTGAAGCGAAAGCGCGTCGTGCAAAAAAGGAAATGGTCGAAGCCAATTTGCGTCTGGTGATTTCTATCGCGAAAAAATACACCAATCGAGGTTTGCAATTTCTGGATTTAATCCAGGAAGGTAATATTGGTTTGATGAAAGCGGTTGATAAATTCGAATACCAGCGTGGTTATAAATTCTCAACGTATGCAACCTGGTGGATTCGTCAGGCGATCACGCGTTCTATTGCCGATCAAGCGCGCACCATTCGTATTCCTGTGCACATGATTGAAACGATTAATAAGTTAAATCGTATTTCACGTCAAATTCTGCAGGAAACTGGTCTGGAACCGACACCGGAAGAATTAAGTAAGCGCATGGATTTACCGGAAGATAAAATCCGTAAAGTGTTGAAAATCGCAAAAGAACCGATCTCCATGGAAACACCGATTGGTGATGATGAAGATTCTCATTTAGGTGATTTCATTGAAGATACCAATATAGAATCTCCGATTGAAGCGGCAACAAGCGGTGGATTATCAGAAGCCACGCAAAAAATTCTAAACACGCTCACACCGCGTGAAGCGAAAGTATTGCGTATGCGTTTTGGTATTAACATGAATACGGATCACACGCTGGAAGAAGTCGGTAAACAATTTGATGTAACACGTGAACGTATTCGTCAAATTGAAGCGAAAGCGTTACGCAAGTTACGTCATCCTTCGCGTTCCGAACAATTAAGAAGTTTCCTGGAAGATCAGGAATAATTTCTTGAATATCTCAAAAAACCCCTGCTAAGTGCGGGGTTTTTTATTTCTGATAAATTGCCTAAATTTTTTAATTAATTTAGACTTGCGCCTCATCTACAGGAGGTAAATTGATATGTCTCAAGCTCGTCGAGGTTTTTTTGGCCGATGTATTGATGCCATAAAAGAAAATACGTGTCTTAAAGTAACAGCTGTTATTACACCCACCATTGTTTTGACAACAGGATTATATGTTTTAGATATTGTTTGTAATGAAAAAATGGAAAATGAAAATATAGATTGGGCGAAATATCGAACATTTGGCAACATCTTTAATCTCTTTTTCGGTATTTTAACTCAAACCTATGTTTTCAGCCTCCTTCCAATCATCGTCATAAAAGAAATTCAGGACATCCATTCAGCGATACAGTTTGCTGAAAAAGCGATAGCCTCTATGACAGTAACAGGAGGTATTGTATTTGCTAATAAAGCATTAACCTGCAACATTGCCGATGATAAATGGGGTTATGCAGCTGGAAGTACCGCCATTGAAACTGCCATGTACAATGCGGGTGCCATTGGAGTCATTACGATGTTAAAAGCCATGAATATTTCTATTCTTCCAATAACCAAATCGCATGTGGGTTTCATCAGCGCGGGGATTGTTCTTGCAATAATGCAAGCATTTTTAAATGCTATGATAGATCAAATGATGAAGCATCATTTTATTTATTGGAATGAGTTGACTGCCTCTGAAAAAAACCTCGCGTGGGAGGGAATAGAAGCTGTATTGCTCGGTTGCGGAGCGGGCCTGCTTGCCACATTCACTAAAAAATATGTTGAATTGGATTGTCGTTTTGTCAATGGCCTCGTTGGATATTCAACACTCTGTTTTATATTTAATTCTTCTTCTTATGCAGGGAATAGCGGTATTAATAAAGAAAATGCTGTATTTATTGCGGCACACGGCGCAATCAATGGAGCGCCATTAGGTGCATGTATTGCCATGGGATTAGCGCTCTTCACTACAAATAAAGAAAACAACGCGCGGATAAATCAAGCGACTGCGACTGCTCGAATGCCTTTGTTAGCTGATATTGAAGAACAGCCTGAAAACCAGAGGCCACCAACACCGCATTAGAAATTTTGTTGTCGATACGCTAAAAATCATCCTGTGTTTTTTGCGCGGGATGATGTTCCTGCTTCCAGTCTCAATGCATGATATTTCATTATGTTATCGCTTATAATGAGATATTTTTTTCATAAATGGCGCATTAAGTCTGGAAAGTGAGCTTGATTCAATATATGATTGCGCGACTAGGCGTCAGACGCCCAGCCCTTCTCGGGGGCCCATAGCTCAGCTGGTTAGAGCAGGGGACTCATAATCCCTTGGTCCTAGGTTCAAGTCCTAGTGGGCCCACTAAATAAGAATA
>CAZEEF010000054.1:0-10942 GCA_964511095.1 uncultured Coxiellaceae bacterium
ATGATTAATAAAAAAATCAGAGTAGCCGCCTATTTGAATGAAACCGAACAGAGCGCTGAAATCAGTTCCAATCTCACCTTCTATTTACCCGGAATGGACGAGCGATTGTATTTTGATTTTATCCCGCTTGGAAAGGAGGCGCAGGAAATCGAATTGCAACTCATTGCTGCACGAGCGGAACACGTTGAAGTGTATATGGATGTCATTCAGGCAGCGGGTTTAAAAATCAATGTGGTGGATGTGGATGTGTATGCCATCGTACGCGCTGTTCAATGGCTTTTGCATCCGTTACTGGATCAGACATTCGTGCTTCTCGACAGAGATAGTACATCGGCGCAACTCATTTTAGTCAAACAGGGTAAGATCATTTCTGTGTATCCCATCGTTTGTGATGATGAAGCTATTTTTCTTCAACAGATAAAACGAGGTATGCATATTTTTTTCGCCACTGAACAGTCCATGGGGGTGGAAAAATTGTTGTTGACAGGTGACACATCGCATTCAGAAAAACTGAAGCAAAGTTTGGAATCCGAATTATCCCTGTCCGTTGAAAAAATGCATTCATTCCAGCCAGCAGAGATCGATTCAAGCGTCAATTCAGAAACCTTAAATGCCAGTGCTTCAGAATGGTTAACCGCATTTGGTTTGGCATTGCGAGGATTTCCGCGTGACTGAAATCAATTTGTTGCGATGGCATTTGTCCGATTCCCGGTGGATGCAAAAAAAATTAAACTATGGGGTGGGCGTGGTGAGTCTTCTCATAATCGTTTTTTTAATCATTCATTGTTGTCTGAGTTATGTTAACTACTGCGCAGAGCATGAAAAAGGGCATTTACAAGATAGCATCGCGTCGACGCATTCGGATCAATTGCAAACGCATTTTACTGTCGAAGAAATGGGTGCGTTGCAAGTTTCTCAAAATCATTTGTGGCAAGTGGTGAATCTGCTGAATTGTCTTTTGCAACAGCAGATTCAAATCACAAAAATAGTATCTAAAGAAAAACAGACGCAATTGACAGGTTACGTGGAATCGCCCAGTGTTTTATCGAACGCTTTAGCATTTTGTCTACCTGAAAAAACAGCGATTTCTGTGACTAAACTGATTTTTAACTATCAAGACAAACTCAAATTATTACAATTTTCTTTTTTTATCTGACGGATTTGGCATGCGTTATCACAAATTGTTCATCATCAGTATTCTGATTGCCATGGCGTGTATCATTGACACAGGCAGGCAATGGTTTCATTGGTTGACTACCCAAAAATCGATTCAGGAATTGCAGGGTATTCAATTAAACGAAAAAATGCAGGCGGACAAAAAAATGAAAAATACGCCAATCCAAAGCGTGAAAAAAGAAAAAATGATGAATACGATTTTTAGGCTTGTTGAATCGGGCGATCTTTTTCTGCAATCTATTTCAGTGATTGCACAGGCGGAAACCCTGACTACAACGTATGATGTCAATTTAGTGGTGTCGGGTCATTTTCAGAAAATAATGCAGTTTTTTAAACTCATTTCAAGCCAATGTTTACCTTTTTTTGTAGATGCGATTGAACTGTATCATCAACAAGATGATTGGAATTTAAAAATCAGGTTACGCATTTTGGATTATTGTGTGAAAGGGGCGAATACTGTTTTTTTGAATGAGTCATACAGCAATCATTTATTACGAGCCCCCTTTTTTTCAGTCAGACAATTTAAAATGGCGGGTTTTCTGAAATCGCAACATGATTTGTCAGCCATTGTTTTTTCACCCGATAAAAAGTCAAAAGAAATCAGGGTAGGTGACTTTCTGGGGCGTGAAAAAGCGCGAGTGATTTTGATTGATGAAAATAAAGTATTGGTTCAAGTCAAAACAGTGGTTGTGCCGATCCTAAAATCATAACGGGGAAGATACGATGAAAAAATGCATGATGATGTTAATTCTTATTTTTTTAATACCGCACTATTTGTTAGCAGAGTCGATCACTCTGGATTTAGAAGGTGTCGATGTGCGAGAAGCATTGCAAATGCTTGCGAGACAGTTAAAACAAAATATCATTGTCAGTGAATCGGTCCATCATGATGTGTTATTGCATATCCATGCGATGAGTGCAGCGCTGGCATTCGATTATATTTTAAAATCGCAAGGATTGACGAAACTTCAGGAAGGCAGTGTCTGGTTTATTGTTCCGCGACAAGTGTTTATTCAACAAAAACAGGATGAGTGGAAACAGCAACAAATTTTAATTGAAACAGCCCCGCTCATGACACACATTTGGCAAATTCGTTATGCAAAAGCAGACGAAATTGCACATTTGATTCAGGACGGTAGTCATACACTGTTATCTAAGCGTGGATTTTTACAGATGGATATTCGTACCAATCAAGTGTGTGTGCGGGATATACAGGAAAATATAGCCGTCATTGCAAGGCTCATTCATCGCATGGATGTTCCCGTTAAACAAGTGTTAATTGAAGCGCGGCTGGCGAGTGTGGATAGTGATTTTGAACGTTCACTTGGAATACATTTTTCGGCTCAAAATGACAATGCAACGAGTGAGGCATCGGCAGGTCATTATGCATTGGCTGTTTTGAAACTTCCGGATGGATCCTTATTGGATATGCAATTATCCGCACTGGAAAATGAAGGACATGGTGAACTCATTTCGAGTCCCAGTTTGTTTACAGCGAATCAGCAGCCAGCGTCCATTGAGTCGGGTGAAGAAATTCCTTATCAGGAAATTAGCCGCAGTGGTGCAACGGGTGTTTCTTTTAAAAAAGCCGTATTGAGCCTGAAAGTGACACCGCAAATTTTGCCGAATAACCAGATACAGTTGCAATTACAGGTGAATCAAGACAGGCCGAGTTCTCATATTGTTTTAGGGGTGCCATCCATTACGACCCGACAAATTAGCAGCCATGTTTTAGTCAATAATGGACAAACGATTGTGTTGGGTGGCATTTTTGAATCAGGTACAAATGATGCGACAGAACGGCTTCCCTTTATTAGCAATATTCCCGTGCTGGGATGGCTTTTTCAACAAAAAAATAAGACAGAAAATAAAAGAGAATTATTGATTTTTATTACACCTCATATAGAAATGTGATGGAGAAGAGTGGATGTGCTAGAATCCATAAAAATATAAATATTGGGGTTCTTGTGAGTTTAAAACATAAAAATATATTTCTGATCGGACCAATGGGGGCCGGCAAGAGCAGTGTTGGGAAATATTTGGCTACGAAGCTCAATATGGATTTTTTTGATACCGATGAAGAAATTGAAAAAAGAACCGGTGTGGATATCGGTTGGATTTTTGATGTTGAGGGAGAAATGGGTTTTCGCAAGCGCGAAGAAGCCGTCGTGGCTGAGTTGGCTAATTTATCCAATATTATTTTGGCGACGGGCGGCGGAACAATTTTATCGCCTGAATCCCGGGCCATTTTGCATACCAATGGGGTGGTCATTTATCTGGAAGTTTCTCTTCGCTATCAGCAGTCCCGTACGATCAATGATAGCCGCCGGCCTCTGTTACGGGTTCACAATCGTCAGGAAATTTTGGAAAAATTGCAGAATGAGCGTGAAAGACTTTACGAAGAAATTGCGGATTTTCGTGTATTGACGGATAAAAGAAATGTGCGGGCTGTTTCGGATGAGATTATTCACTGGTTGGGTATGTAGGGTGGGCAAAGCACAGCGTGCCCACCTTGCATGCGAGAGACTTATTGCCCCGTTGTCGTTGTTGTGGTGCTTGTACCAGAAGGACTGATCGTGGTTGTTGTGGACGCAGGTCCTGTTGTGGTTGTTGTACCTTGAGCCGGTATGCTTGTTGTCGGAGCAGGCACGGTTGCAGCAGGTGCTGTGACAGCAGGGGTTGTTGGCGTCGTGGTTGTCGTGGTTGTCGTTGTGGCAGGTTGTCCTGCGTTCGTTGTGTTATCAGGCGTGCTGACAGGGGTTGATGTCGCAGTCGCAGGTGTTTGCGCTGATGAATTTGTATCTGTCGAGTTGGTGGTCATAGGCGCTTGAACAGCCGGGCTCGCGGTTGCTGTATTCTGATCAGGTGCAGGAGCGGCTGAACCGGAAGGTGCCGTTGCAGGCATTGCACCCGACGTATCTGTCGTTGCTGTGGTGGTCGTTGTCGTTGTCGTGGCTGGCGCAGTGACTTCGGTCGCCGCTGTTGTTGTTGCAACGCCACTGGGGGTATCAGACGATTTTTGTTGGCAAGCGGTCACGCTGATAAGACATAATCCAGCTGCGGCAGCTGCGATAATCTGTTTTCGCATAGTATTCTTCCTTTTTAATCCAGTTAATAATAAAAAATCAAATAAGTATCCTATCCTAAATGCTCGTGTTTTTCACAGAATTTTTTTGGGTTGCATGGCGATAGTATTAGCAGGACAATATAAGAGTAGTGTTTTGTTGGGAAGTCTTGCATGACAAAGTTAAAAAATGATCGCTTGATCCGCGCGATTCGACAAGAACCGGTCGATGCGACCCCTATCTGGATTATGCGACAGGCAGGACGTTATTTGCCCGAATATAGGGCTGTTCGACAACGGGCTGGCAGTTTTTTGACATTGTGTAAAACTCCCGAACTGGCCTGTGAAGTCACTCTCCAGCCATTAAAACGATTCCCCCTCGATGCAGCGATCTTATTTTCCGATATTTTGACCATTCCTGATGCAATGGGATTAGGCTTACGGGTGATTGAAGGCGAAGGCCCTGTTTTTGATCGACCTGTTCGTTTTGAACGGGATCTGAAAACCTTAGGCATACCGGATCCTGAAACGGATTTACGTTATGTTTTGGATGCCATCAAACTCATTCGACGTGAATTGGATGACAACGTTCCACTGATCGGTTTTTGCGGCAGTCCCTGGACAATTGCTACCTATATGCTGGAAGGTCGTGCCAATAAAGATTTCCCAATGATCAAACAGGCACTCGCAGAACAACCCCATTTTGTACATGCTTTATTGGATCTATTGGCACAATCTATCGCCGAACATCTGAATGCACAGATCAGAGCGGGTGTCGGAGTCGTTATGTTATTTGATACGTGGGGTGGCATGTTAGATACCCCGCATTATCAGGAATATTCCTTGCGATATATTCAACAAATTATTTCACTGCTTGTGCATGAAAATCAGGGCGAAACCATTCCGCTGATTATATTTACCAAAAATGGCGGGCAATGGCTCGAATTATTGGCGTCCTCAGGTTGTCAGGCAATCGGTGTTGACTGGCAAGTGCATATGGGTCAGGCACGGATGCGTGTCAATCGCAAAGTGGCATTGCAAGGCAATATGGATCCTGCCATTTTATTAAAAAAACCCGAAGAAATTGAAACAGCTGTTGCACGGATTTTAAAGGAATTTGGACAAGGTTCTGGGCATATTTTTAATTTGGGACATGGCATTACACCGGATGTGCCGCCTGAAAATGTTGCGGTTTTGGTGAATGCTGTGCATTCATTGAGTCGTCAATACCATGAATCGACATGACAGAAAAAATGTAAAGCATTCATCGTTTAAACCAGCCTGGTGGTTGCCAGGTCCTCATATGCAAACCATATGGCCCGCACTTTGCCGGCGGGAATTAAAAAATATTGTATTGAAGCGCGAACGTTTTGAATTGGAAGACGGCGATTTTATTGATTTGGATTGGACAGAAAAAAAAGAGGGACCTATTGTTTTGATTCTGCATGGACTGGAAGGATCTATCCATTCATCTTATGCAAAAGGCATGTTGCACGCGATTCAACAACAAGGCTGGCGCGGTGTTTTCATGCATTTTCGCGGTTGCAGCGGTGAAATGAATCGTCATCCGCAAAGTTATCATTCCGGCGATACAAAAGATGTCGCGAGAATTGTAGATGCCTTGCGCCAGCGTGAAAAATGCAATACGGTGGCAGCTATCGGATTTTCTTTGGGCGGCAATGTATTGTTGAAATGGTTAGGGGAAATGGGAGCAGACATTCCACTGTGTGCCGCAGTGGGTATTTCAGTTCCATTTGAATTAGGTAAATCGGCGGCCCGTGTTCAGCAGGGTTTTTCCCGCGTGTACCAGCAACATTTTATGCGGAGTTTGCGCAAAAAGATTCAGGATAAATTTGAGACGCAACCGGCGCCGATTCCATTACCTGTATTGAATGAATTGCATTCGGTGCGTGAATTTGATGATAAAGTGACAGCGCCCTTGCATGGTTTTGCTGATGCAGAAGATTATTATCAACGATGCAGCAGTCGTCAGTTTTTAAAAAATATTGCGGTGCCAACGTTATTACTGCAGTCAAAAGATGATCCATTTATGACGATTGATCTTTTACCGGATCAACAGGAATTATCATCGCATGTGAAATTCGAATTGACGGAACAGGGTGGACATGTTGGGTTTGTGAGTGGTTTCATACCCTGGCGGCCGCTCTATTGGCTTGAAAAACGGGTACCAGAATTTTTGTCAGAACATCTTTAATCAAGTGTCTCGGGAGTCAGTATGGCCATGTTAAAAAATTGGCAGGAAGAAAAATGTTCTGCTTATCTTTATCGAAAAGTCGCCAATCGCGAAATGGATATCACGCGTAAAAAACTTTTTTTAGACTTAGCGCAAGGTGCAGATAAACAGGCGGCGATTTGGGAAGAAAAAATTAAAGAAACAAACAAAGCGCAAGTGTTTGTGTATCGACCGGATTTTCGTACGCGTATTGTGGCATTATTAATCACTGTTTTTGGTGTGGAATCCATTCGTTTTATTTTATCGGCAATGAAAGTGCGGGGGATGTCAGTTTATTCTGCCTTACAAGTGGGTAGTCATGCAGCTTCAGCGCATCTTGAATCAAGACATAAAGGATTAAATACCGCAGGTAATTTTCGTGCAGCGGTCTTCGGTGTGAATGACGGACTTGTTTCGAATATGAGTTTAGTGCTGGGTGTCGTGGGCGCTCACGCGGAGCATCATTTTATTTTGCTTTCTGGTATTGCCGGATTACTGGCGGGTGCTTGTTCAATGGCAGCGGGCGAATATATTTCCATGCGTTCACAACGCGAATTTTTTGAATATCAGATTGAGCTGGAAAAAGAAGAATTGGAATTGTATCCAGAAGAAGAAGCTGCTGAATTAACCCAAATTTATCGTGCGCGCGGCGTGCCAGCAGAGGAAGCCAAAAAAATGGCTAACTTGATTATTACAAATCCGGATCGTGCACTGGATACATTGGCACGGGAAGAATTAGGTTTAAATCCAAATGATTTAGGTTCTCCGATCGGTGCAGCCGTCGCTTCTTTTTTATCGTTTGCCTTCGGTGCGCTGATCCCATTGATACCCTTGATGCTTTTTTCAAGCAATTCTGCCTTGTTTTATAGTATAGGATTAACAGGATTGGCTTTATTTATGATTGGCGGCTTGTTGAGTTTGTTCACGAATCGCAGCGCGATCATCAGTAGTTTGCGCATGTTATTCATTGGTGCGATAGCGGGCGGCTTGACATTCCTGATTGGAAAATGTGTGGGAGTAGTGTTGCAGTAGTGGGTCATCGTAACAGTTCATGGTCTAAACGAGTAGACCATGAACTTTTTTATTAAGGATTTCGTCTTCCAGACAAACGTTCAAACAAGTATTCCTCTGTTATTCCATTCTTCTGCTGCGTTGTTGAAAATTGTTTTTTTTGCGCAATCTTCAGTTGAACTTCTTTGCAAAATTTGTCATCACATGGAATCGATAAGTGATAAGCTTCATGCACTTTTTGAATATCTTCAATCGTCTTTAATTCTTTGGCAACTAACAATATATCGATCATATATAAAGAGGTTAAAGGAGAAGCGAGTGTGCGCACGCTTTTTTTCTTTAGATGAAATTGTTCGTCAAGTAATTTCACCCTTTCTTTAAACCAGTCTTCATTTTGTGTTTGATGAGCGGTATCTTTTGTGGGAAATAACGTTTGATACAGGCCACTCTCTTTTAATTTGTCTAAAAAAATAATGCCACTGCCCGAAGTGAATCCGCTGCGAATCAATTTCCAAAATTCCGTGGGCGCTTCTTTTTTGTAAACGTCAGCATAAATTTGTTGTAATTGGATGAAAGAATCGCTTTGTTCTGGCTGGGGTTCAGTGTGTGTTAACGATGATTTTGATTTCACTTCTGCACGAGACGTTTGAGTGATGATGTCTTTCAGACGATTTAAATCCGCATAGGTTTTGTTTAATGCTAATCCCCGTTCAATATAAGCTAAGGCTTGCTCATTTTCACCCAGCTTGTTATATGCCCAAGCCAAGCCATGATAGGCTTGTAGTAAAATGAGGTGAGGCTTATGGTTATTACTGTCGAATGCAATGACGTGTTGGAAATAAGGTATGCTTTCAGGATACATCTTATGTCTTCTTTGCAACATGAGACCGTAATCAAGGTACGCTTGCCAGTAAGTTTGATCTTTCATTAAAATGGAATAAATTTCGGTTGCTTTTTTATAATTGTCACTTAACTCATAGCTGTGAGCGACTTGCAACCAACCCGCATGATTTTTTATCGAGTAATCATCTTGTAATTCCCTTTCTAATGTTTCAACTAACTTTTTATCCACCAAAATGTCATCTTTGTGAGGGGATAAACTCCATAAAATTCTTATGATGGCGGTTAATATATGTTTGCAACGGGGAAATTTTTTCAAGCCTTCATTCAACCTATCCAATGCTTCCTGTTGTTTTTCCTGGAGGCTTAATAAAGTGGCATAGCGCCATATCTTTTCCCTTTCAAATACATCAGGTATTTTTTGAATATGTTCTATTGCGCGTACTAATAAAACAGCATTGGTTTTATTATGGTCTAAATACATACTTTTGTAATACTGTGAAAACGTGATATGAAAATCACGTATTTCCTGATGAGAATGACAACTCGATTCGATTTCTGTGAGCAAGGCAGCAACTTGATCCAACTGGTTCAAATTAAGATGACAACGGGCGAGACTGATATAGACATCTGCCTGTCGTGTCTTATCCATTTTCTTTTGTTCTTCCAGCAGGCTCACTGCTTGTGCCATATCACGTATATCTATTAAATGATAAGCCTGATTAATGCGATCTTGTCGTAGCGTTGTCATAATTGTATGCCTCATAAATAAGTTAGCGGCGATTGTATAAATGTTAGAGGGATGGTTGCAATACAATTATTTTTTACTGGGAAAAGTGAGCTAACTTAATGATTAATATAGAAAAATTTAAAATTTGTGTGACAGTTTCGCGAATTTTTCGACCAAAAATCACGTAAGTTTATGATTAATAATAGAATTTTCGAAAGTTATTTCACTAACAACAATAAAACTTCCAATTCTTCTATCTTATAAATTAATCGCAAGTGATTCACGGATTCGGAATACAATCCAGTCATGCCTTCAATTTTTTTTGTCCCCGGTGGACGTGGATTGATGGCCAAGGCTTCAATTAATTTAACAATCAGTTTGCGATGTTTGGGCGACAGCGCTTTGATTTGTTGAAGTGCTCTGGGTGCGATTTTTATGTAATAAGGTGTCGTGCTCACGGATCAAATGCCTAAATCTTCTTTCAATTGTGGAAGCGTCAAGGCGCCCGTATTTCGAACTTCTTTGAGTGCATCAATGGCTTCACGTAAATCTTGTTTATCTTGTGATTCCAGTAATAATTTCAAATCTTCAACCGGAATAATCGCTGCAATTTCTTTGCCGCGGCGCGTTAAAATAATGCGTTCTTTATTATGCGCAACACGGTTAATGAGATCGACAAATTGTTCTTTTGCATCAGCTGTATTAATCGCGGCGGTCATAAATGTCATTCCATTAGTAATAATAAAGCAGATCTTTTTTTAGAAAAGATCTGCCATTTCTGAAAGTGAAAGATTAAGCGATAGACGCTTCTTTTTCCATGCTTTCTGCATATTTGCCAGTGGCAGCCAGGCTATTCAATTTGGCGCGCTGATAAAATGCTTTTTGCGCGGCAGGAATATTTTTGTCAACGCCTTGCCAAATTTTCATTGCATAATCTTGCAATGCTCTTGCATAGGAATAACTGACATTCCAGGGTAAATGCGCTGACAAGGCATTCATGGCATTCAAGTGAGCCGTGGCTTCTTCAGAGGATTGGCCGCCGGACAGAAAATTAATGGTTGGAACAGCGGACGGCACATGACGACGCAATGTGGTGAGAGTGGCTTTTGCGACTTGTTCTACGGAGGCTTTTGTCGCGCATTTTTTGCCGCTAATGACCATGCTCGGTTTTAAAATGATATACTCCAGTTTGACTTTGTGGCGTTGTAAGGCATCAAAAACGGCTTGTAAAACAGGTTCAGTGACTTCAGCACAACGTTCAAGGGTGTGATCACCGTCAATCAATACTTCCGGTTCAACAATCGGCACAATACCATGCGCCTGACAAAGTGCGGCATAACGCGCTAAACATTCTGCATTTGTATCGATGGCCAGTTGACTGGGTGTATTCGCTGAAATTTGATAAACCGCACGCCATTTTGCAAATGAGGCGCCTTTCTTTTTGTATTCAGCCAACCGTTCTGACAAGCCGTCGAGGCCTTGCGTCACTTGTTCATCGGTTGTGTTAGGCAGGATTGTTAAACCTTTGTCGACTTTGATACCGGGTAAGATACCCAATTTCATTAATTTTTCCGGAAAAGGTGTGCCATCCAGTGTTTTTTGATGGAGTGTTTCTTCAAATAAAATCACACCGGCAATAAATTCATTAATACCAGGCGTTGTAATCAGCATATCACGATAAGTCTGACGCGTTTCTTCGGTGGATTCTACACCCACTGCGGCAAAACGCTTGCCAATCGTTGCTGCACTTTCGTCGGCAGCCAAAATGCCTTTGCCGCGTACGGCCAATTTGTTGATGGTTTGTTCAAGGTCATGAATCAGGGTCATAGGATGCATCCTTATAACAACTTAAATGTTAATGAGTGGAGTGGTGGCAAGGGTAGCATAA